>JAFEDW010000181.1 GCA_018241455.1 Pseudomonadota bacterium
GGCAACGCCCGCGACGCCGCCGGCCAGCAAGTAGGCCGATGAAATACCTGCACACGATGGTGCGGGTCAGCGACCTCGAGGCCGCGTGTCGTTTCTATTGCGACGCGCTCGGCCTCGAGGAAGTGGACCGCAAGGATTACCCGCAGGGCCGCTACACGCTGGTATTCCTCAGCGCGCCCGGCGATGCATCGGCGCAGGTCGAGCTGACCTACAACTGGGATCCGGAGGCCTACACCGGCGGCCGGAATTTCGGCCACCTCGCCTACGAGGTGGACGACATCTACGCCACCTGCCAGCGGCTGCGCGACCATGGCGTCACGATCAACCGGCCGCCGCGTGACGGGCGCATGGCCTTCGTGCGCTCACCGGACAACATCTCGATCGAGCTCCTGCAGCGCGGCGGCGCGAAACCGCCGCAGGAGCCGTGGGTGTCGATGTCCAATACCGGCAGCTGGTAATGGACCGCGGCCACGCATGAGCCTGAAGGTCATCCTGTCGACGGCCGAGGCGCGCGTGATCGGCTGCCTGCTTGAAAAGCAGGTCACGACGCCCGACCAATACCCGTTGTCGCTGAACGCGCTGACCAACGCCTGCAACCAGAAGAGCAACCGCGATCCGGTGCTGGCGTTCGGCGAGACCGAAGTGCAACAACTCGTCGACGCGTTGGTGCGCAAGCACGTGGTCATGGAACGCAGCGGCTTCGGCAGTCGCGTACCGAAATACCAGCACTGCTACTGCAATACCGAGTTCTCCGGCCTGAAGTTTTCGGCGCAGGAACTGGCGATCGTGTGCGAACTGCTGTTGCGCGGCCCGCAGACGCCGGGCGAGCTGCGCAGCCGCGCCGCGCGCATGGCCAGCTTCGCCGACAGCGCCGATGTCGAACGGGTGCTCGAGGCGCTGGCCGGCCGCGCCGAGGGCGCGGTGGTGCAGCGACTGCCGCGCCAACCCGGCCGCCGCGAGGCGCGCTACGCGCAATTGCTGACCGGCGAGCTGCCCGCGGAACTGACCGCCGAACCTGTCGTGTCGGCTGCGCCGCCTGCGGCCGACGCCCGGCTCGAGCAACTCGAAACCGAGGTGCGTGCGCTGCGCACCGAACTGGCGGAACTGCGCGCCAGACTGGCGGAACCGCGGGCACAGTGACAACATCGGCGCAGGTCCGTCGGCGACAGGTGAAAGGCCATGAGCATTCCACCCAAGAAGTCCTGGCGTGCGGTACGTGTGGTGCCGGGCGCATCGCCCTGCGAAGCGGCGCTGGCGATGCGCGAGAAACGGTTCCTGACCAGCGCAGCGCCGCGCTTGCCGCTGCGCGACTGCGACCGCCAGGACACCTGCCAGTGCAAGTACCAGCATCTCGCTGACCGGCGCGGCGAACCGCGCCGCAGCGCCGACAGCGCCTTCGGTGGCGCGCCGAAAACCGTGTCGCCCGAGCGCCGCCGGCCCGGTGAGCGGCGCGCGCGCTAGCGCTACGGTTTCTTCGGGCCCAACCCGTAGTAGTCGAGCAGCGGTCCGACTTGCGGGTCGCGGCCGTAGAAATCCCTGAACAATTCCTGCGGCTCGCGCGTGCGGCCGCGCGACAGGATCTTGTCGCGCAACACGGCGCCGTTCGCGCGCGTCAGGCCGCCGTGCTGGTGCATCCACTCGCCGGTGTCGCGCGCCAGCACCTCGGCCCAGATGTAGGCGTAATAGCCGGCCGAATATTCATCGCCGAAAATGTGGCGGAAATAGCTGGCGTGGTAGCGCGGCGGCACGGCCGCCATTTCCAGGCCGGCCTTGCGCAGCGCCGCGCTCTCGAACGCGGCGATGTCTTTCGCGGCCGGCACTTTGTCCGGACCGACCTCGTGCAGCGCCATGTCGATCCATGAGGCCTCGAGCCGCTCCATGTAGCCGTAGCCCTGGTTGAAGTTCTGCGCGGCCATGATCTTGTTGAACAGCTCGGTCGGGATCGGCGCGCCGGTCTGGTAATGGTGCGCGTAGTGCGCGAGCACGGCCGGCTCGCGCGCCCACATTTCATTGAACTGCGACGGGTACTCGACGAAATCGTTCGGCGTGTTGGTGCCCGACAGGCTCCGGTACTGCACGTTCGACAGCATGCCGTGCAACGCGTGGCCGAATTCGTGGAACATGCCGCTCACGTCGTCGAAACTCAGCAGCACCGGCTCGCCCGGCGGGGGCTTCGGCACGTTGAGGTTGTTGACGATCACCGGCAGCGTGCCCAGCAGGTGCGACTGGTCGACGAAGTTGTCCATCCACGCGCCGCCCTGCTTGTTGCTGCGCGCGAAATAATCCGCGAGGAACAGCGCCAGCGGCTTGTTGTCGGCGTCGAACACCTCGAACACGCGCACGTCCGGTTGGTACACCGGCAGGTCGGTGCGCTCGCGGAAACTGAGGCCATAGAGTTCGTGCGCGGCGTAGAACACGCCATCCTGCAGTACATGGTTGAGCTCGAAGTACGGCGCGGCCTCGGCATCGTCGTAGTCGTACGAGGCCTTGCGCAATTGTGCGGCGTAGAAATCCCAGTCCCAGGGCTGCAGCTGCACCGGCTGCGCGCCGTTCGCCGCGGCCTGCTTGTCGATGAACTGCTGCAGCGCCGCCTGTTCGCGCATCGCCGCGGCGCGCACCGGTGGCGTGAGTTCGCGCAGCATCGCATCGACCGCGGCCGGCGTGCCGGCGGTCTCTTCGGCCAGCATCGCGGCCGCGTGGTTTGGAAATCCGAGGATCTTCGCGCGCTCGGCGCGCACACGCAGCAGCTTCGAGATCGTCCCAGTCGTGTCGTCAGGCCCACCGACACCCCGATTCACGACCGCGTGATACAACCGCTCGCGCACCGCCCGGTCGCGCAGCTCGGCCAGGAATGGCTGCGTCGTGGTGTTGGTGAGCACCAGCAGCCATTTACCCTTGAGCCCACGCTGCGTGGCCGCATCGGCGGCCGCGGTGATTTCCGCCGGGGTCATCCCTTCGAGCTGCGTCACATCGTCGACCACCACCGCGCTGTCGTTGTTCGCCTTCAGCAGGTTGAGGCGAAAGCGCGCCATCAGTTCCGCGATCTCGGTATTGCAGGCGCGCAATTTCGCCTTGGCGGCCTCGGGCAACTGCGCGCCGGCGGCGACCATGATGTGGTGCTGGCGCAGCATGAGCTGGAAGGATTCCGGATCCAGCAGCAGGTGCTTGCGATCCTGGTACAGGCGGTCGACGCGCGCGAACAGCGCCGGATCGAGGTTGATCGCGTCCTTGTGCGCCGCGAGCCGCGGCTGGATTTCAGCATCCAGCTTGTCGAGCGCGTCGTCGCTGTTCGAGGCGTTGAGATTGGTGAAAGTCTCCTTCACGCGCGTCAGCAGGGCGCCGGAGCGCTCCAGCGCCAGCGTGGTGTTCTCGAAGCTCGGCGGCGCGGGGTTGTCGGTGATCGCCTTGACCTCGCGCAACTGCTCGGCCATGCCGGCTTCGAAGGCCGGCAGGAAATCGCTGTCCTTGATGCGCTTGAAGTCGGGCATGCCGTAGGGCAGCGTGCTCGGCGCCGCGAACGGATTGTCCGGTGACAAGGGCGCGGCGGTGGCGACTGCAGGGGTCGCCGCCGCAGGCGCGTCGGCCGCAGCGGCCAGCGAGGCCAGCGTCATCGCGGCAGATGAGACGGCAGTCCAGGCCAGCGCTCTGATTCCCATGCGATACTCCAACGATGATTGATGCGCCATTGTACCCGCGGCGGTTTGCCGCGGTCCTGTTCGCCGTGGCCGTGGCGGCGCTGGCTCGCGCCGAAACCGCCGCGGCCGCGCCGGACCGTTCGCTCGCCAGCCTCGCCCGCCAAGTGCTCGGCGCCGGCCAGGGCGTGTACGTCGAGGCCGCGGACGGCACCGTGTTGCTGGCGCAGGCCGCCGATCGGCCGGTGCATCCGGCGTCGGTGTCGAAGGTGCCGACCACGCTGGCGCTGTTGCGCAAGCTCGGCCCGGACCATCGCTTCACGACGACCTTCCTGGCCGCGGGCCCCGTGCGCGACGGCACGCTCGCGGGTGACCTGCTGGTCGCGAGTGACGGCGACCCGTATTTCGTCGATGAAAATGCGCTGCTGGTCACCGAGCGGCTCAACGCGCTCGGCTTGCACCACGTCACCGGGAGCCTGCGCGCGCAGGGGCCGCTCACCTTCGATTGGCAACCCGACGACGATGCCGTGCGCCTGCGACAGGTGATGTCGGGCCAGGCGCCAGCGCCGGCCCGGGATGCGGTGCGCGCCCTGTCGCCGGGCGACGCCGTGCCACCCGCGCTGCGCATCGACAGCGCCGGCGCCAACGCAACGGCCGCGGCGAGCGCGCAACCGCTGCTGGTGCATCGTTCGCAGACGCTGGTCGAGCTCGCCAAGCAGCTGAACGATTACTCGAACAATGTCTTCAAGCCGCTCGCCGATGTTGCCGGCGGCGCCGGCGCGGTCGAGGCGCTGGCGCGCAGCGCGGTGCCGGCAAGGATGCGCGATGAAATCACGCTCGGCGATGGCGCCGGGACCGACGCGCGCAATCGCCTGAGCCCGCGCGCCGCCGTGGAACTGTTGCGCGCGCTC
>JAFEDW010000182.1 GCA_018241455.1 Pseudomonadota bacterium
AAGAACCAGGGCACGATCGTCGTGCCGGCGGTGCTGGCCGGCGCGATGGGCCCGGTCACCGCGGCCGGTTGCATGTCGGAGATCCTGGCCGAGACGCTGGCCGGCATGGCGCTCACGCAGCTGGTGCGGCCGGGTGCGCCGGTGATCATGGGTTCCTTCGTCGGCGCCGTGTCGATGCGCACCGGTGCGCCGACCTTCGGCACGCCCGAGGCCACGCAGATGATCTTCGCCACGACGCAGCTCGCGCGGCGCCTCGGCGTGCCCTGCCGCAGCGGCGGCTCGCTGTGTTCGTCGAAGGTGTCCGATGCGCAGGCGGCCTACGAGAGCGCGCACACGCTGCTGCCGACGCTGCTCGCCGGCGTCAACCTGGTCACGCATGCCGCCGGTTGGCTCGAGGGCGGGCTGGTCAGCGGCTACGAGAAATTCGTCATGGATGTCGACCAGCTGGCGATGATGCAGGTGCTCGCCGCCGGCATGGACCTGAGCGAGCGCGGCCAGGCGCTCGATGCGATCCGCGAGGTCGGGCCCGGCAACCACTTCCTCGGCTGCGCGCACACGCAGGCCAATTTCGAGTCCGCGTTCTATCAATCGACGATCGCCGACTACTCCTCGTACGAACAGTGGTCGTTGGAGGGCAGCCTGAACGCCGAGCAGCGCGCCAACAAGGTGTGGAAGCAGATGCTGGCCGATTACGAGGATCCGGGCCTCGATCCGGCGCGCGATGAAGCGCTGCTGGCGTACATGGCGCAGCGCAAGGCCGTGCTCGCCGACGCGGTCGAAGAGGAGTAGCCGGCCTTGAAGAGTCACTACCGCGTCGTCGTGATCGGCGGCGGCATCGTCGGCACGAGCATCCTGTACCACCTCGCGCGGCGCGGCTGGTCCGACATTGCGCTCATCGAGCGAGCGGAACTCACGGCCGGATCCACGTGGCATGCCGCCGCGGGTTTCCACGCGCTGAACGATGATCCGAACATTGCTTCGCTCCAGTCGTACACGATCAACCTCTACAAGCAGATCGAGGCCGAGAGCGGGCAGAGCGTCGGCATGCACATGCCCGGCGGCTACAGCCTGGCGACGACGAGCGCACGCTGGGAGTGGCTGCAGGCCGAGTGCGCCATCTACCAGACGCTCGGCATCGGCGCGCGGCTCGCAACGGCGGAGGAAATCGTCGCCGACTGCCCGATCGTCGACCCGGCGGGGCTGCTCGGCGGATTGTTCGATCCCCACGAGGGCGCCGTCGATCCGCACGGCACCACGCATGCGTTCGCACTGGCGGCGCGCAAGCGCGGCGCGGATGTGATCCTGCGCAACCGCGTGACCGCGTTGAGCCCGCTCGCGGGCGGCGAGTGGCGCATCGAAACCGAGCAGGGCGTGCTGACGGCCGAGCATGTCGTGAATGCGGCCGGACTGTGGGCGCGGCGTGTCGGCCGCATGGTCGGGCTCGACCTGCCGCTGACGCCGATGATGCACCATTACCTGATCACCGAGGATCTGCCGGTGCTCGTGCAGCGTGCGGATGAAATGCCCTGCGTCACCGACCTCGAAGGGTTCACGTACCTGCAACAGGAACGCAAGGGCGTGCTGCTCGGAGTCTACGAACGCAATCCGCGTCATTGGAAGACCGAAGGCGCCGATTGGGACTACGGCATGGACCTGATCCCGGAAGAAATCGATCGCATCAGCCCGGAGCTGCAGATCGGATTCCAGCGCTTCCCGAGCCTGCTCGATGCCGGCATCCGCAAATGGGTCAATGGCGCGTTCACGTTCACGCCCGATGGCAATCCGCTGGTCGGCCCGGTGCCCGGCCGCCGCAATTTCTGGGCGGCTTGCGGCTGCATGTCCGGGTTTTCGCAAGGCGGCGCGATCGGCAAGGTGCTCGCGGACTGGATCATCGATGGCGATCCGGGCGCCGACATCTTCGGCATGGACGTTGCCCGCTACGGCGCCTTCGCCAGCAATGATCGCTACCTGCGCGAGACCACCGCGCAGTTCTACGCGCGGCGCTTCGTGATCGCCTACCCCAACGAGGAATTGCCGGCCGGCCGTCCATTGAAGATGACGCCGAGCTACGACGCGCAAGCGGCCGCCGGCGCGCGCTTCGGTGTCGTGTGGGGCATGGAGACGCCGCAGTTCTTCGCGCCCGGCGAGCCGCAATTCGTCGACGAACCGACGCTGCGTCGCTCGTCCGCGCACCGCTTCATCGCGGCCGAAGTGGCGGCCACGCGCAGCGCCGCTGGCCTGCTCGATACCGGTGTGTACGCGCGCTATGAAGTGTCGGGACCGGGAGCGGAAGCCTGGCTCGACCAATTGCTCGCCAACACGCTGCCCGAATTCGGCCGCATGCGCCTCGCGCCGATGCTGAGCCCGCGCGGCCGGCTGCTGGGCGATCTCAGCGTCGCGCGGCTGGCAGGCGATCGATTCTGGCTGGTGGGTTCCTATTACCTGCAGGAATGGCACTTGCGCTGGTTCCGCGATCAGCTGCCGGCGAACGGCGTGCGCCTCGACAACCTGTCGGAGAGCTGGCTCGGGTTTTCGTTGTCGGGGCCGCGCTCGCGGGACATCCTCGCGCGTCTCACGCGCGCCGACGTCAGCAATGCCGCGTTGCCGTTTCTCGGCATCACCGCGATGGATGTCGGTTTCACCCAGGCGATCGTCGCGCGCGTATCGCTGACTGGCGAGCTTGGCTATGAGATCAACGTGCCGGCCGCGCAGCAGAAGGCATTGTGGCAGGCGTTGCTTTCAGCGGGCGCGGACTTCGGCCTCAAGCCGATCGGCATGCGCGCGCAGGACAGTCTGCGGCTCGAGAAGGGCTACGGCGTGTGGTCACTCGAGTTCGCGCAGTCATACACGCCGGCGATGGCGGGGCTCGATCGTTTCATCGCCTTCGACAAGGGCGAGTTCATCGGCCGCGCCGCCGCGCTCGAGGAGCGCGCGCGCGGTCCGTCGCAGCGCCTGGTGCTGCTGGCGGTCGACAGCCTGGACGCGGATGTTACTGGATTTGAACCGGTGCGCTCCGGCGGCAGCATAGTAGGCTTCGTCACTTCGGGCGCCTATGGCCATCATGTGCGCCAGAGCCTGGCGCTGGCGTACGTCGATGCCGCTGTCGCCGCGCGGCCCGGGCCGCTCGAAGTCGATGTGATCGGCGAGTCGCGCGCGGCGCGCATCCTTGTCGAGCCGCCGTACGACCCGCGCGGCCTGCGCCTGCGGTCCTGAATATAGAATAGGCGCATCGTCACAGCCGCGGATCCGCCGTCGATGACCGGGCCCAATCCCGACGCCAGCTACGAACATCGCCAGCGCGCCGCCGCCATGGCGCTGCAAGCGGGCCGTGCGCGCACGGCGGAGCAGGCCCTGCGCGCGCTGAGCGCCGAAGCGCCTGCCGACCCGCGCAACTGCTGGCTGCTGGGCATCGCGCTGCTGGACCAGGGCAAGCTGGCCGACGCCATCGCGTCGCTCGAGGGGGTGCTGCAGGGCGCGGCTGATTTTGCGCACGCGCGCGTCGATCTGGCGCGCGCCTATCGCGCGGCGGGCCGTGTCGCCGACGCGCGGGCGCAGCTGCGCGTCGTGCTCGGACAGCACCCCCGCCTTGCGCTGGCCTGGCTGGCCTATGGCGACGTACTCGTCGACCTGCAGCAGTACGAGGACGCGCGCATCGCGTTCGAGCGGGCGCGGCAATGCGATCCCGAACGGGCGAGCATCGAGGCGGCGACGCAGGTGTTGCTCGCCGATGACCGCAAGGCCGCCGAGGCGCTGTTCCGGCAGGTGCTGCAGCGCGATCCCGGGCACGCGGCCGCGCTGTGCGGGCTCGCCACGCTGTCGCTTGCCGCGGACGTGCCGGCCGATGCGGAACGATTGCTGAGGCACGCGTTGCGCCAGTCGCCGCACCTGCCGCTGGCCTGGCGCGGCCTGGGTCCGGCGATGCTCTCGCTCGGGCGCCTCTCCGAGGCGGAGGCGGCGGCACGCTACCTGCGGACCATCGAACCCGAGAACCCGCAGAGCTGGATTGCGACTGCGGCCGCGGCGGCGCGGCTGTTGCAACCGGAAGTTGCGCTCGCCGCATACCAGCGCGCCGCCGAACTGCAACCGCAGGAAGTGCGGCTCCACACCTCGATCGGCCATGTCCAAAAGACGCTCGGGCGGCGCGCCGAGAGCGAGGCAGCCTACAAGGCGGCCATAGCACTCGACCGGCGCAACGCTGAAGCCTACTGGAGCCTCGCTGACCTGAAGAACTATGCATTCAGCGATGCCGAGATTGCGGCCATGCAGGCCGTGTTGGTCGACCCGCAGCGACCGCCGGCCGGCGATGCGCAGTTGTGTTTCGCGCTGGGCAAGGCCTTTGAACAGCGGCGGCAGTATGCGCGGGCTTTCGAATACTACGCGCGTGGCAACGCGCGGCGCAGGCTCGATGCACCGTTTGACATCGCGGCCTTCGAGCAGCGCGCGGCCCGGATTCGGGCGGTATTCAATGCGGAGTTTGTTGCGGCCCACGCGGCCTGCGGTGACGCCAGCCCGGCGCCGATTTTCATCGTCGGG
>JAFEDW010000183.1 GCA_018241455.1 Pseudomonadota bacterium
ATCGTCTCGCCGAGCGCGCGCCGGAACACGGTCGCACCGAGCGGGATGTAGCCGCCGGCGAGGCCCTTGGCCACGGCGATGATGTCCGGCACGACGCCTTCGTGCGTCATCGCACTCCACGTGCCGCAGCGCCCGGAACCGCACATCACCTCGTCGGCGATCATCAGCACGCCGTGGCGATCGCACACCGCGCGCATCGCCTGCGCGTAGCCGGGCGGCGCCGGCACGGCGCCGCCGGCCGCGCCGACCACCGGTTCGAACACGAACGCGGCCACGTTGTCGGCGCCGAGCGAGGTGATGCAGGCCTCGAGTTCCGCGGCGAGGAATGGCACCAGCGCGTCGACGGCCACGCCGGGGGGCGGGCGATAGGTATTGGCGGCCGAAACGAAGGACACGTCGAGCAGGCTGCGCGCGAATGGCGCGCGGCGCTCGGCGAAGCCGGACAGCGACAGCGCACCCAGCGTGCTGCCATGGTATGAACGTTGCCGCGCGATGAAACGGCACCTGGACGGCAGTCCACGCGCGTTCCAGTACTGCAGCGCCACCTTCATCGAGCCTTCGACCGCTTCCGAACCGCTGCCGCAATAGACCACGTGGCCGAACTCCGCGCCGCAATGGCGCAGCACCAGCGCGGTCAGCTGCTCGAGCGGTTCGCTGGTGAACAGGTAACGGTAACCGCAAGCCACTTGCGCGAGCTGCGCGGCGATCGCGGCGTTCACTTCCGGGTGCGCGTGGCCGAGACTGAACGCGGCCGGCCCGCCCGAGCCGTCCAGGTAGCGCTTGCCGCTGGCATCGACCAGGTAACTGCCTGCGCCCCGCACGATGCGTGGCAAGCCGTCCAGGTCCCATCCGATCGCGCGATTGACGTTCATTGACCCGCTCCAGGCCCGCAGACGGGCCGCGGCCGCGATTGTGCAGTGTAAGTTGCGCGCGAATCCAGCGGGCCGGCGCGCAAATCACCTATGATGCGGCGGGCGGGAGCGATGGTTCGCCATCGGCACGACAAGAAAGGGGATGCGGTGGGCGCGACTGAGTTGGCTTCGCGGTTGCACGGGCGCGTGTTCCTCCGCGCCATGCTGATGCAGCAGCGGCTGGCCGCGGCCGCCGCGGCTCCCTGAGTCCAGCGCGATTCCAGCGGGCGGAGCCGAGGCGCCGTGATATCGTCGACCGATTGGCTGGTGGTGGCCTGCTACGTCGCGCTGCTGGTGGCGAGCGGATTGCGCCGGTCGCGCCGTCACGCCACGCCCGAGGATTATTTCCTCGCCGCGCGCGCCGCGCGCTGGCCGACCATCGGGCTGGCGATGATCGCCTCCAACATTTCCTCGACGGCGCTGGTCGGATTGGCGGGGGCCGCCTTCGCTACCGGCATATCGGTCTACAACTACGAGTGGACGGCGGTGCTGGTGCTGGTGTTCTTCTGCGTGTTCCTGCTGCCGCAGCTATTGCACAGCCGCGTGTTCACGATGCCCGAATTCCTCGAGCGACGCTACGACGCGCGCGCCCGCACGGCGTTCACGGTGCTGACGCTGTTCCTCAACGTGTTCGTCGATGGCGCCGGGGCGTTGTACAGCGGCGCGCTCGTGTGCCGCGTGCTCACTCCCGACGCACCGCTCTGGTTGCTGTCGTGCCTGCTGGCCGGCGCGGCCGGCGTCTACACCATCATCGGTGGCTTGCGCGCGGTGCTGCGCACGGAGGTCATCCAGGCCGGCGTGCTGATGGCGGGTGCGGCGCTGGTCAGCTGCAGCGCATTTGCGCGTGCCGGTGGCTGGCATGCCGTGATGACGCGGGTCGATCCGGCCGCACTGTCGCTGATCCGGCCGATCGGCGATCCGGCGGTGCCGTGGCCGGGGTTGCTGCTCGGCGTGCCGCTGCTGGGATTCTATTACTGGTGCACCAACCAGATGATCGTGCAGCGCGCGCTGTCGGCGCGCGACCTGGACCACGGTCGTTCCGGCATCCTGCTGGCGGGTCTGTTGAAGCTGCCGGTGTTGTTCCTGCTGGTGTTGCCCGGCAGCTGTGCGCTGCTGCTGTTTCCGCACGTCGCACACGCCGACCTCGTGTACCCGACGCTGATCGTGCGCCTGCTGCCCGCTGGCCTGATCGGGTTGCTGGTCGCCGGATTCGTCGCCGCGACGATGACGGCCGTGGCCTCGATGCTGAATTCGGCCGCGTCGCTGATCACGATGGACCTGGCGCGGCGTCTGGAGCCGGCCCTGGGCAACTCCCGTACCGTGGCGATCGGTCGCTTCAGCACGGCCGCTTGCCTGGCCATCGCGATGTTGTGGGCGCCGCAGCTCGCGCACATGCCTTCGCTGTGGCAGTACCTGCAAGCCGTGCTGGCCTACGCCGTCCCGCCGGTCGTGGCGCTGTTCGTCATCGGACTGTTCTGGCGCGGCGCCACCGCGCAGGGCGCGCACGCCACGTTCCTGTATGGCTCGCTGCTCGGCGTGCTCATGTTCGTGCTCAACGTCGTGCTGGGCGTCACGCACATCCATTTCCTCTATGTCGCGCCGCTGCTGTTTGCAGCCGATGTGCTCATCCTGGTGGCCGTGAGCCGCCTGGGCGCGCGCGCGAACGCATCGGTCGCGCCCGCGGCGTTGCATTGGTCGAGTGCCGCCTATAGCGCGGAATCCGCGCGGCTGGCGGCGATTCCCTGGTGGCGGAACTATCGAGTGCAGTCGCTGGCGCTGTTGACGCTCACGGGCTGGATCGTGTACGCCTTTCATTAGTGCCCGGTAGTAGACTGCGGCCATGCCAGGCAGTACCTCCATGCGCCGTTACGCGGGCGTCGAGTTGGGCGGCACGAAATGCATCTGCGTTCTCGGCAACGCGGCGGGCGAGGTGCGCGAACGCGCGCAGCTGCCGACGCGCGATCCGCAAGCCACGCTCGCGGCGATCGCCGCCGTGTTGCGCGAGTGGCATTCGGCGTCTGCGCCGTTGACGGCGATCGGCATTGCTGCGTTCGGTCCGCTCGACCTGCGCGCGGGTTCGCCGGGCTTCGGGCGCATCGGCGCGACGCCGAAGCAGGGCTGGGCCCATACCGACGTCGTCGGCATTTTCCGCCAGCGCTTCGATGTACCCATCGGCATCACGACGGATGTGATTGGCGCCGCGCTCGCGGAAGGCCGCTGGGGCGGAGCGCGCGGCCTGAGCGATTTTGCCTACGTCACGGTCGGCACCGGTGTCGGCGCCGGGTTGATCCACGACGGCCGTCCGTTGATCGGTTGCCACCATCCCGAGCTCGGCCACGCGCGCATCGCGCGCGCCGCCGGCGACGATTGGCCCGGGCACTGCCGTTTTCATGGCGACTGCGTCGAGGGCCTGGCATCAGGTCCGGCGATCGCGGCCCGCTGCGGGGCCAGCGCCGCGGATCTGCCGGCGGCGCATCCGGTGTGGCCGCTGGTCGTGCACGCGTTGGGCCAGCTCGCGTACCTGCTGGTCGTGTCGGTGGCACCACAACGCATCCTGTTGGGCGGTGGCGTGCTCGTACAGCGCGGCGATTTGTTTGACGGCATGCGCGCACACCTCGCCGCCAGCCTCAATGATTACCTGGACATCGCCGAACTGAAGACCGGACTCGACCGCTACCTCGTGCCGCCGGGGCTCGGAGCGGACGCGGGTCCGCTCGGTGCACTGGCGGTTGCGATCGAAACCCACGTGGCCTGAAAGACCAAACCATGCGATACACCCACATTCCCAGCGCGCGCGTTCTGATGCTGACGTGCATGGCGGCACCGCTGCTGTTCGCACACGAGCCCGGCGCGGCGGCTGCACCGCCGGATGCGCAACGGGGCGTGGCGCATCCGGAGTTGTGGCCGTCGACGCACAGCGTCGGCCTCGTCGATGCGCGGACCGAGGCGCGCGTCACCGGGCTGCTCGCGCGGATGAGTCTCGAAGAGAAAGTCGGACAGCTCATCCAGGCCGACATCGGGCACATCAAGCCCGAAGACCTGCGCCGCTTCCCGGTCGGCTCGATCCTCGCCGGCGGCAGCACGCCGCCGCTGGGCGCCGGCGATCGCGCGCCGACGCAGGCCTGGATCGACACCGCGCGCGCATTCCGCGCCGTGTCGATCGAAGCGCGTGCCGGACACGTGCCGGTCCCCGTGATCTTCGGCATCGACGCCGTGCACGGCAACAACAACATAGTTGGTGCGACGCTGTTCCCGCACAACATCGCGCTCGGCGCGACGCACGATCCGGCCTTGTTGCGCCGGATCGGCGCCGCGACCGCGGTCGAGGTGGCCGCATCCGGCATCGACTGGGCCTTTGGTCCGACGCTGGCCGTGCCGCAGGATGCGCGCTGGGGACGCGCCTACGAGGGCTATTCGCAGGATCCGGCGCTGGTGCGAGCCTATGCCAGCGAGATGGTGCTCGGCCTGCAGGGCGATGTGTCGAAGGGCGGCTTGCTGCAGCAGGGCCACGTCGCCGCATCGGCCAAGCATTTTCTCGCCGACGGCGGCACGCGCGACGGTATCGACCAGGGCGATGCCGACATCGACGAAGCCACGTTGATCCACACGCA
>JAFEDW010000184.1 GCA_018241455.1 Pseudomonadota bacterium
CCGGGACCGTCCGCGCCATGGACGGCGCGGCCGGAGCCTCCATGGACGGATTCACGGCGTTCCCGGGCAGAGATATTGCGGTGTGCGGCAAAGCCCACGGCCCCGCGCGCTGTGCTGTTGCGCGCCGCTACTCGGCGTCGCTGTACACGCCCAGTTCCCGGAGGATGGCGACTCGCAGGTCCTGCACGTAGCGACTCGACAGCTTGCGCGGATGCGGCAGCGACACGTCGAAGCTCGCCTTGATGCGCGTCGGCGTCGGCGACAGCACCAGCACGCGGTCGGCGAGGTGGATCGCTTCCTCGACGTCGTGAGTGATGATCAGCACCGTGTGGCGTTCCTCGGCCAGTACGCGCAACAGTTCGTTGCGCATGCGCAGGTTCATCAGCGCGTCGAGCGCCGAGAACGGCTCGTCCATGTACAGGATCTCGGGCTTGACCACGAGCGCGCGCGCCAGCTCGGCGCGCTTGAGCATGCCGCCGGACAGTTCATGCGGATAGTTGGCTTCGAAGCCCTGCAGGCCGACCATCGCGGCGTAGTGATCGGCGAGGCCCTGCTTGTCGGCGAGCTCCTTCGCGCTCAGGCCGAACATCAGGTTCTGCCGCACGGTGAGCCACGGGAACACCGAGCCGTGCTGCGAGATCAGGATGCCCTGGTTGCTGGGCCTGCGATGCGGCACGCCGTCGATGTGCACCGCACCGGAGTCCGGCTGTTCGAACCCGGCGATGATGCTCATCAGCGTGGTCTTGCCGCAGCCCGAGGGGCCGACCAGCGCGACCACTTCGCCGTCGCCGACTTCGAAGCTGACGCCGCCGACCACGGCCAGCGTGCCCTTCTCCGCCGGGAAGGACTTGCCGATGTTGTCGACGCGGATCTTAGTGGGCATAGCGCCACCGGACCAGGCGATGCTTTTCGAGCAGGCGCATCGCGCCGTCGAGCCCGAGGCCGATCAGGCCGATGATGATCATGCCGGCGATCACCAGGTCGTAGCGATTGCCGGCGTTGCGCGAGTCGATGATCAGGTAGCCCAACCCCGAGTGCAGCGCAATCATCTCTGCGGCCACGACCACGAGCCATGCGACGCCGAGGCCGATGCGCATGCCGACGATGATCTGCGGCAGCACCGCGGGAATCACCACCTGCCTGAACAACGTGGCGCGCGAGACGCCGAAGTTCTCCGCGGCGCGCAGGTAGCGGCGTTCGATCGTATGCACGCCCGCAACCGTCTGCACGATCATCGGGAACACCGAGGATATGAAGATCAGGAAAATCGGCGACTCGTTGCCGACGCCGAACCAGAGGATCGCGATCGGAATCCACGCGATCGGCGAGATCGGCCGCAGGATCTGGAAGATCGGGTTGAGCGTTGCGTAGGCGCCCGGCACCCAGCCCATCCACAAACCCAGCGGGATCGCGAATGCGACCGCGAGGCCGAAGCCGCTGCCGACGCGGAACAGCGAGGCGCCGATGTGCTCCCACAGCG
The DNA here is from genome assembly GCA_018241455.1 of Pseudomonadota bacterium. Taxonomy (GTDB): domain Bacteria; phylum Pseudomonadota; class Gammaproteobacteria; order Steroidobacterales; family Steroidobacteraceae; genus FEN-1191. Next base: position 1,481 of record JAFEDW010000184.1, read on the forward strand.
TGCCGTTGCGCGCGAGCTCAGCCATCGCCTCGAGCACCTGCCAGGGGGTCGGGAAGATAACGCTCTGCGTGACGGCGACGAGCAGCCACCACAGCGCGATCAGCATCGCGGCCACGACCAGCGAGGGCAGCACCTTCTTCAGGACCATCGGCCGGTCCGGAGGTAGTTGCTGACCCGCCAGGCGAGTCGCGCCCAGGGCGTGGCCGGATTGGGCTCGACGACGATGCTCATCTGTCCGCTGAGGTGCGCGGTGCACGCGAATTGATAGCTGGCCGCCATCGTGAACGGCATGCGAAACGTCTGGCCCGGCATCAGCAATATCGGGCCGAACTGCTGCGGCACGTCATCGAGGTTGTGCAGCACCAGGACGTCGCGCACGCCGAGCGTCAGGTGCAATTCGGCCGGCAGGATCTCGACGCGGGCGCCCGCCATGCGCCGCGCCCAGGTGCCCTTCGGAATCTCGAACAGCTGTTCGTGGGTCGGCGCATGGATCGGTTGCAGCGCGACCGCGGCCAGCGCCGAGGCGAGCAGCAGCGCAGCGATCCCCGCGGCGCGCAGGCCGATCCGCCGTCTTGTGGTGCCGGTGGCCAAGCTCAGCCCTTTTCCTTCAGCAGCACGCCCATGTCGTGCGCGAAATCGTCGACGCCATGCCCGAACGGCATCAGCGCGCGCAGCATGCCGCGCCGGTCGATCAGGTAGACGAACGAGGAATGCGACAGCACATAGCCGTCGATCGTATCGTGTCGCGTCACGGTGATGCCGTACTGCTTGCGCACCGCCGCCAGGTCGGCCGGCGTGCCCGAGCCGCCGATGAACGTCGGATCGAACAGCGCGAGGAACTGGTGCATGCGCGCGACATCATCGCGCTCCGGGTCGACCGTGATGTAGACCACCTGCACGTCGGCGCCGGCGGCGCCGAGCTTGTGGCGCGCGTGCGCCAGCGTCGCGAGCGTGACCGGGCAGACCTCGCGGCAGGAACTGTAGCCGAAGGCCAGCAGCACGACCTTGCCGCGGTAATGCTTGAGCTGCAGCGTGCCGCCGTCCGACCCGCGCAGCGAAAAATCGGGCGCGACGCGCGGCGGCGTGAACACGCCGGCCACGAGCGCGGCGTCGTCGTTCGGCGCCGCGTGCGCGCTGAAAGCCAGCGCGGCACCGCACATCAGGGCCAGGCAACAGCTAAGCAGGCGCGGCATGCGATCGTCCCGGTGAGCCTATAACGGAATGGGCGTGGCCCTGGCATTCGCCACGAAACTCGAGTCGACGTACTGTTCGTACGGGATCGGATGCTTGATCGTGCCGGCCGCGATCGACAACTCCATCAGCTCGTCGAACTCGGCGCGGATCATGCGCAGGTCGCCATAGGTGACGCGGTCGGTCGGATTCTCCATGACGAACTGCAGGATCTTCGGATCCTGGTTGAAGTACTTCGGCCCGCAGGCGATCGCCACCGCCTTGTCGCGATTGCCCTGTTTCGCATCCAGCCAGAGGCCGGCGCCCTGGATCATGCTGACCAGGTCCTGCACCAGCGGCCGGTTCGAGGCAATCAGCTCCTCGCGCACCGTCAGCACGCAGCAGATGTAGTTGCGCCACTCATCGCGCGTCATGCGCAAGGGCCGCGCATAGCCGGCGCGTTGCGCGGCCGCGCCGAACGGCTCGCCGGTGCAGTAGGCATCGACCGCATTGGCGTACAGCGCGGCCGGCATGTCGGGCGGCGCCATCTCGACGATCGTGATGTCGGCCGGCGTCATGTTCTCCTTCGCCAGCATCTTGCGCAGGAACAGGAAATCGACCGCGAAGCGGCTGGGTATCGCGATGCGTTTGTTGGCAAGCTCCCTGAAGTTCTGGTACGGGGAATCGGTGCGCACCATGATCACCGCGCCCGAGCGGTGCCCCAGCGAGACGATCTTGACCGGGATCTTCCTGTCGGTCAGGTCCATGACCAGCGGCGCGAGCATGTAGGCCGCCTGGATGCGGCCGGCCATCAGCGATTCCTTGATCTCGGGCCAGCCGCTGTACTTGCTGTACTGGTAGGAAAACGGCGGCGGCGCCGCGCCGGCAGCGGCGGCGTTGAGCGTGTCGCGCGCGACGCAGGCGACCGGCAGCGTCAGGTTGCAGGTGACCGGCAGCCCGCCCACCTGCAGCAGCGGCTTTGCCTGCTTGCCGCCGGCGCAGGACAGCAATGCCACCGGGAGCGATGCAGCCAGCGCGCCCTGCAGCAACTGCCTGCGGCCAATGTTCGCCCTGTCGCCAGTCATAGGTGACGCCGATTGTAGCCTAGGCGCCGCCAATTGTAACGCGGCCGGCGCCCGGGGCGGGCCGCTATGAGGTCTCGATCACCCAGGCTTCCAGCGTGCGCGTGCCCAGCCGTTCGCGCCAGGCGCCCTCGAATTCCGCATACAGCCGTGCGACCGCGGGCGGCGCGACATAACGGTTGTCGCCGTGCACGCTGTAGGCGGCGCGCGCGACCGCCAGCACTTCCTGCAGCGGAATGTAGCCCGCGTCGCGCCCGGGCAGCAGCGTCTCCTGTTCGGTCGTGACCAGCAGCCCGGCCGCCTCGAGCGCATCGGCGCTGCGCGTCACGGCGACGCCGGGCAGCGCGAGCTCGGCCGCCAGCGTGCCGATGCTCCAGCGTTCACCGCCGCGCAGGTGGCTGCGCGCCACCAGGTACATGATGCTGAGCGCGAGCTGCTCGGTCTCGAGGTTCGACAGGCGCGGCTCGCGCAGGCCCACGCGCAGGTAGCTCGGATTCTGCACGTAGAACGACAGCTGCGCGCCGACCAGCAGGATCAGCCAGCCGAAGTAGATCCAGATCAACGCGGCGATGAAGATCGCAAAGCCGGCATAGACGATCGCCAGCCGCGTCGACAGCAGCACGAAGGCGGTGAAGATCTGCCCGATCGCCGCCCACAGCACGCCGGCAGTGATGCCACCGATCAGCGCCGGTACGAAGCGCACGCGCGTGTTCGGGATCAGCGCGTACACCATCGTGAACACGGCGCTGACGAGTGCGATCGGCGCCAGCGCGAGCAGCGCG
>JAFEDW010000185.1 GCA_018241455.1 Pseudomonadota bacterium
CTCGTAGCCGAGATCGCCGGTGTAGCCGGTGCGCGAAACCGTGAGCGTGCCGCCGGCGAACGGGTAGTCGCGCATGCCGAACGGCGTCAGCGTCTCGATTGCGTCCAGGCCCAGCGACTTTAACACGGCGCATGAAGTCGGGCCCTGCACGGCCAGCCCGGCAACGTCGTTCGTCTCCTCGACGATACGCACATCGAAGCCGAGCGCCGAGGTATGCAGCCAGTCGAGTTGCCGTTCCTGCGAACAAAGCCTGAAGACCCCGGGGCGCAGATGGAAGATCGTGCCATCGTCGATGACCTGGCCGGCGTCATCGCACCATACGCAGTAACCGACGCGGCCGGCTTTGATCTTCGCCACGTCACGCGTGACCAGCCGATTCATGAAATCAAGTGCATCCGGGCCGGTGACCAGGTGCTTGGTCATCGGCGACAGGTCGAACACCGCGCAGCTGTTACGGATCGCGTTGTATTCCATGCCGACATCGAAGTACGCATCGGCGACCGTATGATCGCGCCAGCGATGCCAGAGGTTGAGCTGGTTCAACGCCGCGGTGCGCGCATGGAACGGCGTCTCGCAGACTGCCTGGCGGAAATGATCACGGGCCAGCATCGTGCTCACCGCCTTCCCAGGATGACGCGCGCGGCGTTGCGGCCCGCGCTGCCCATCACGCCACCGCCGGGATGGCAGCCGGCGCCACACAGGTACAAGCCGTCGACCGGGGTCGCGTACTGCGCCGCGCCGGCGACCGGCCGCAACATCATGAACTGGTCGAGCGCCAGCTCGCCGTGATGCCAATGGCCGCCGGTGATGCCGAACTGCTGCTCGATGTCGAGCGGCGTCAGCAACTCGGCCTGTCGCACCAGCGCACCGATGCCCGGCGCATGCTGTTCGAGCACATCCATGATCGCGGCCTGGAAGCGCGGCTTGCCCTCGGTCCAGCCGCCCTTGAGGTCATATGGCGCGTACTGGACGATCGCCGACAACACGTGCTGGCCGGCCGGCGCGAGCGAGGCATCGTGCACGGTCGGCAGCGTGATCTCCATGACCGGTTGCGGCGAATACTCGCCGTACTTGGCAGGATTGAAAGCCTGCTCGATGTAGTCGAGGTCGGGTGCGATGACCAACCGCTCGCCCAGCTGCTCCGCGGCCACGCCGCGGAAGCGGGGCAGCCCATCGAGCGCGAGATGCAGCTTGGCCGCGGTGCCCGTCGCACGCACATGGTGCACGCGCCGCGCGAATTCCGCCTCAAGGTGCCGCGCGCCCAGCAGGCGCAACAAGGTCGACTTCGGGTCGGCGTTCGACACCACGATGTCGGCCGGCAATTGCTGTCTGTCGCCAAGCCGCACGCCCACGGCGCGGCCGTTGTTGACGACGATCTCCGCCACTTTCGCGCCGAGGCGCAATTCCACTCCGGCCGCGCGCGCGCTCGCGGCGAGTGCATCGGTCACCGCGCCCATGCCGCCGCGGGGCAGGGCGAGCGCCCCGGATTGCGCCTTGGCCGATCCGCTCGCCCGATACAGCGCGGTGTATACGCTGTTGCCGGAGCGCGGCCCGAGGCGCGCGCCGAGCACGCCATCGAGCGCCAGCGCGCCCTTCATTTGCGGGCTCTCGAACTGCTCTTCCAGCACGTCGAAGATGTTCATCGTCGCGACGCGCAGGAATTCCTGCATCCCGCGCCGGCCGAGCCGGCGGATATCGAACGCCAGCGCCGCCGCGGGCAAGGCATCCAGCCAGGAATCGAAGCGCAGGCGCGGCGGCACGCGCCCGTGCTGCCGGGCCAGCACGCGCGCGAATTCCTGCATGCGGGTCGCGTAGGCGCGCAGCGCAGCCCGATCGGCCGCCGCGATGTCGCCGCCCAACACCTCGCCGCGGGACAACACAAGCGGCGTTCGCGACGTCGACAGCGCCACGGTGCGCAGGTCGGTGCTGGCGTAGGCGAGCCCGTGGCGGCCCAGGGCCAGCTCGCGCTCGACGACCGGATCGAGCAGGTGCAGCAGGTGCGCCACCGCCGACGCGCGGAAGCCGGGCGCGAATTCACGGGTGACCGCCGCGCCGCCCGGTTGCGCCGCGGCTTCGAGCACCAATACCTTGTAGCCGGCGCGCGCCAGGTAATTCGCGCACACGAGTCCGTTGTGCCCGGCGCCGATGACGATGACCGACCGCTGCTCAGTCATCGCTCCAACCTTCCGGCACCGTCGTGCCGCGCCGCAGGTCGCGCAGGATCTCGCGCGCCGCGTTTGCGCCCGGCGCGGCCATGACGCCGCCGCCCGGGTGCGTGGCCGAGCCGCACATGTAGACGCCGCGCACCGGCGATCGGTATTGCGCGAAGCCCGGGAATGGCCGGTTGAAGAACAGCTGGTCGAACGTGAGTTCGCCCTGGAAGATGTTGCCCTCGGTCAACCCGACTTCGGCCTCGAGCTCGCGCGGCGTGCGCACTTCCGCGTGCAGCACCAGCTCGCGGAAGTTCGGGCTGTAGCGCGCGATCTGGTCGAATACCGTCTGCTTGAAGGCCTCGCGGTCGGCGTCGGTCCAGTCGCGCCCCTGCACCTTGACCGGCACGTATTGCACGAACACCGACATCATGTGCTTGCCCGGCGGCGTCATCGTCGGATCGGTCAGCGACGGAATCAGCAGGTCGAGGTACGGGTCTTTCGACCACATGCCGTTCTTCCAGTCGTCGTAGGCGCGCTCATAGCGCTCGAGCGAATCGAGGAAATGCATGTCGCCGCTGATCAGCGGATTGCCTGCGCCGAGGGCCGGGAAATCCGGCAGGCCGTCGAGCGCGATGTTCAGCTTGCCGGACGACCCGCGGATCTTGAAGTGGCGGGCGCGCGCCAGGAAATCCGGCCCCAGGTCGGATGGCTCCATCAGCTTCAGGAACGTGCGCTTGGGGTCGACATTCGAGACCACGATGTCGGCGTGGAACTCATCGCCATTCGCCAACGCCACGCCGTGCGCGCGTCCACCGCGGGTCAGGATGCGCTCCACCGGCGCGCCGACCTTGATCTCCCCGCCATGCGCCTGCAGCGCACCGGCCAGCGCATTGCTGACCGCGCCCATGCCGCCGCGCGCAAACCCCCACGCGCCCATCTGCCCGTCGACGTCACCCATGTAATGATGCAGCAGCACGTAGGCCGTACCGGGCGATTGCACGCCGAGCGCCGTGCCGATGATGCCACTGCCGGCAAAAGTGGCCTTGACGACATCCGACTCGAAGTATTCGTTCAGGTAGTCGGCGATCGACAGCGTGTAGAAGCGAATCGTGTCGAGGATGCCGGCTTCACCGAGCTTGGCGAATTCCTTGCCGACGTGGATCAGTTCGCGGATGTCCCTCGGCCAGAACGATGTCGGATCCGGTGGCGTGCGCAGCAGCAGCGAACGGATCAGCCGGCACTGGCGCGTCACGTCGCGCCCGTAGCGCATGTAGGCATCGCCGTCGCGGGCGTTGTGGCGTGCAATTTCCCGGCGCTTGATGTCCTTGTCGAGATAACCGCCGAGGATGTCGCCGTCGCGCGTGAACGTCACGCCGCCGCCGTACGGCACGATCTGCAATCCGTGGCGCGCCAGGTCGAGCGCGCGGTAGATTTCCGGGCGCAGCAACCCGCACACGTAGGAACAATTGGAGTAGGTCCAGTGCGGGTACAGCTCGCGGCTCACGGCCGCGCCCCCGATGTACGGGTTGGCCTCGAGCACCAGCACTTCGAGCCCGGCGCGGGCGAGGAACGCGGCGTTGCACAGTCCGTTGTGGCCGGCGCCGATGACGATGGCGTCGTAGCGCTTCATCGGGCGGCAAGTGCAAGCGCGCGGGACGCCGTATTCATCCCGCCAGCTTAGGTTTGCCTACCCCGGTCGGTCAATACTCTCAGGGCTCGACACGACAGCCCAGGTCGATGCCGGCCAGGTCGAAGCCGCGCCGAAAATCGCGGATATGTTTTCCGGTCCACAGGCGCGCCTCGTTCGCATCACCCGCGCGGATCGCCTGCAGGATGCGCCGTTGCGCGGTGGCGATGCGCGCGCGCGCCGGCGCGACTTCATCGATGATCGTGCGGAGCGAGGGCGCCAGCAATTGCAGCAGCGGTTCGTGCGCGAGCATCAGCACGCGATTGTGCGTTGCCTCGCCGACACGCTGGAAGAAATCGGCGGCCTGGCCGGCAGCGCGCTCGGCACTGCGATCCATGGCGCGCGCGAGCGTTGCGTCGATCAGCGCCAGGTCGGCGGCGCGGCGGTGCCGCGCGGCGGCCTCGGCAATCGGCGGCTCGAGGATCGTCAGCCCCTCCCACACATCGCGGATGCTGACATCGTGCAGGGCGAGGGCCCGGCTCACCCCATCGGCGACCGCGTCGCGTTCCGGGCGGCTCACCATCATCAGCTTGGAGCCGCGCTGGCGGCGCAGCACGCCGGTGGATTCGAGTTCGCGCAAGGCTTCGCGCACCGTCGAGCGGTTGACGCCGAACTGGCGCGCGAGTTCGAGTTCCGGCGGCAGGCGATCGCCGGCCGTCAACGTGCGG
>JAFEDW010000186.1 GCA_018241455.1 Pseudomonadota bacterium
TGGCCGCGCGCCAGCTCGGCAGCGGCATGGCCTGGCTGCTGATCGTGACCGGCGCAGCGCTCGCGAACCTGGTCGAGGGAATGGTGGCCCCGGCCTCGCACCGCGCCGTCGGCGCGTCGACGGCGGTGTTCACGGCGCTCGGCCTGATGGCGGCGCATTCCTGGCGCACGCGCCTGCCGCTGCGCCTGAGCTGGGCGCGGCGCTGGGCGCCGCTGATTGCAGGCATCGCGCTGCTCGGCTGGCTCGGCACGGCCGGCGAGCGCACCGATGTGTTCGCACACGCAATGGGCTTTGCGGTCGGCGCCTTGCTCGGCGCCACGGCGGGCCGCAGCACCGTGGAGGCGCTGTTGCAGCGCGTGCCGCAGTGGCTGGCGGGCGCGCTCGCGCTGGCTTCGCTCGCGATCGCCTGGGCCTGCGCGCTGGGAAACTGAGGCACGTCGCGCGGCGCGCCAGCGGTCGAGCGCTACCTTCGCGGCTTCCTGAACTTGAGGATGAACTGGTCGGTCTTGCCGCGGATCGCCGGATCGAACACCTTCAGCGTGTGCGCGTCGGTGGTGTTGTGCAGGATGTCGCTGCGCGAATCCAGTTCGAATCCGGCCGCGAGCGCTTCCTGCACGACGGTTTCGGCGCGGATGCGGTGCAGTGTCGAGGTCACGTCCGCCGGTGCATCGGCTGCCGCGTCGTGATCGATGACCAGGAACACGCCGCCCGGCTTGAGCGCGGCGAACACCGCCTTGTTGAAGGCGAGCATGTCGATGTCCGGCACGTTCTTGACGTCGTGGTAATTGTCAGACGTCCACACGAGGTCGGCGTCCGTCGGGAGCTGCAGCGACTTGATCGGCTGCACCAGCAGCTTGATGTTCGCAAATCCCGCCTCCGACGTGATCACCTTGATGGGCAGCGTGCGGTCCGGTGCATCGGGCGGGGTATCGGCGCGGGGCGCCGGCACCAGCACGTACAGGCGGCCCTTGGGTCCGACGGCCTTGCTCAGCAGGCGCGTGAAATATCCGCCGCCGGGAATCAACTCGATGACGGTACTGCGCGGCTTGATGCCGGCGAAGGCCATCGTCTCGGCGGGCTTGCGTTGCGCATCGCGCTGCGTATCGGCCGCCGGCCGTGATTTGTCGGCCACGGCGTCGCGGATCGATGCGGGCACGGAGTCGTGCGCCAGTACCGGGAGCGATGCCGGTAGGGCGAGCAGCAGGGCCAGGGTGCAGGCGAATTTCATGACGGATCCCCCGTGGTGTGCGAATCGTCATTTGACTGTCGCCGTGGCGATTCGTTCAGCGAAGAAACTTTGCCGGATCCTGCCGGTCACTCATAGGTCTGCAGTGTGCAGCGCGCACTGCCGGTTTGTCACTTCCATTCCCGGAGGATCCACACATGTACCGTATCAACCGCACGATCAGCGCCGTGCTCGCTGCGCTCCCGGTGCTTGCTTTCGCCGGCGCATTGCAGGCCGAGGAGACCGCGCCGGATCCCGGCGCCATGGGCGCACCGATGCATGCGCATCATCATGAAATGCACGGACACATGCCAATGGCCGGGGCAGGGCTCATGGGCGTGCTCGGCCAGCTCGAGCTGACGCCGGCGCAGAAGGAACAGATCCACGGCATCATGCAGGCGGAACATGCGCAGATGCGCTCGGATCGGCAGCGCGAAATCGCCGACCTGCCGGCGCTGGGCAATCCGGGCGACCCGCAGCATGCCGCGGCGGTGCAGTCGGCGCAGAAACGTGCGGCCGATCGCGTCCAGCAGCGCAACAACGTCGACCAGCAGATCTACGCCATCCTGACACCGGCGCAGCAAGCGCAATTACCGAAGCTGCTTACTGCGATGCAGCAGCATATGTCGCAACACCTGGATCACGCGGAGCCTGCCGGGCATTGATGGTTGGATACTCCCGGTCAACGCGCGGCGCACTGGCCCGTTGTATGGGCAGGAGCTGATGGCACAAGGCGATATGGCGATGAGAGTTCCGCACTTCGCGATCCTGCTGGCGGCCTTCGGTGTGCTCGCCGGCTGCGTGGCCGAACCGCGAGTGGTGCGCGCACGGCCGGCGCCGATGATGTCGGTGCCGATTCCGGATACGCGCGTCTATGTCACGCCAGCCGCGGGGCAGAGCGAGGCGCAGCTCGATCGCGATCGCTATGAATGCCACGACTGGGCGGTGCGCCAGACCGGATTCGATCCGAGCGTGCCGCAGGCCATGCCGCGTGGCGACGTGCGGGTCGTGCCCGCCGCGCCGCCCGGTTCCGGCACGCTGGCCGGAGCGGCGACCGGTGCGATCATCGGTTCAGCGGTGTCGAGCCCCCGCAATGCGGGCGGTGGCGCGCTCATCGGCGCCGTCGCCGGTGCGCTGATCGGCAATTCCGCCGACCAGGCCCGCGCTGATCAAGCCGAGGCCATGCAACAGCGCATCAACGCGGCTGACGATCGTCAGGTCCGCCAGTTCGAACGACGCGCTGCCGACTATCGGCGCGCCCTCAGCGCCTGCCTCGAGGGGCGCTCGTATACGGTTCGGTAGCGAACCAGGAGCTCAGTCGATGAACGCCAGAACACTGGGTCTAGCCTTGATCACCGCCTGCGCGCTGGTCGCAGTACCCGTCGTCGCGAGTGCAGCGCCGCATAATTCGCCGCGCTATGCGCCGCGCGGTGGCTACTCGCTGGACAACCGTTACCAGCACAATCGCTACTACCCGTCTCGCGGCGCAAGCTTTCATGCCGTGCCGTGGGGTGGAAGACGCGTGTACTACCGGGGCTCGCCGTACTTCTTCCATGAGGGCGCCTGGTATCGGCCCTGGGGTCGACGCTACGTGGTCGTCGCCCCGCCGATCGGCATCGGCATCAGCGTGCTGCCTCCCTATTGCACCACGTTGTGGTTCGGCGGCGTGCGTTACTACTACGCTGATGACACCTACTACCTGTGGCATCCAGACACGCAGCAATACGTCGTGACCGCGCCGCCGCCCGGAGCGGCCCAGGATGCACCGCCGGGTGATTCGGGTGCGCCGAATTCCGACGTCTATGCCTATCCCAACCGCGGGCAGAATGCCGATCTGCAGGCCAGCGACCGCTACGAATGCCATGCCTGGGCCGTGCAACAGTCCGGCTTCGATCCGACGCAGCCGCTCGGCGGCGTGCCGGCCGAGGAGGCCGCGAGCAAGCGCGCCGACTACCAGCGCGCGGATGGCGCCTGTCTCGAGGGTCGCGGCTACACGGTGCGTTGAGCCTCGCACCGGCACACGCTGCATTCACAGGCTGAGGACCATCGCCGGCAGAAGTCCTGAGGACGCGCTCGCGCCGGGCATTTACAATTCGCGCCAGTAGACCTGGCGCTGAATGATGGTTGCAAACGTCCTGCTCTGCTTTGGATTGATCGCGATCACCGCGGCCTGCGCGGTGGGTGCGCGCCGGCTGCGCGTCCCCCATTCGATCCTGCTGGTCGTCGTCGGGCTGGCGCTGGCCTTCGTTCCCGGCCTGCCGCGCGTGGTGCTCGAACCGAAGCTGGTCTTGCTGTTGTTCCTGCCGCCGCTCCTGTACGCCGCGGGCGTCAGCATGAGCTGGCGCGGCTTCTGCATGGACATCGGTGCGATCTCGGTGCAGGCGATCGGTTGCGTGATTTTCACGACGGTGGCCGTGGCCGCGGTCGCGCACGCCGCGCTCGGGCTGTCCTGGCCGGTGGGCTTCGTGCTGGGCGCCGTCGTGTCGCCGCCGGATGTGGTCGCGCCGATGGCGATCGCGCGGCGCCTGCAGATTCCGAAGCGCATCCTGACGATCCTGGAAGGCGAGGGACTGGTCAACGATGCGACCGCGCTGATCCTGTTCCGCTTTGCCGTGGTCGCTGTGGCGACCGGCACGTTCAGCATGCCGGAGGCGATCGGCAGTTTTGCCGCCATCGTGATCGGCGAGGTGATCTACGGCGTCGCCGTGGGCTGGCTGATGCTGCGCTTGCGGCATTGGGCCGATGATCCGGATGTCGAAATCACGCTTGCCTTGCTGACGCCATTCCTGGCGTTCTGGCCGCCCGAGTTGCTGGGTGGATCGGGTGTGCTCGCCGCCGTTTCAGCGGGGCTTTACGTCAGCCGGCACGGCTCGCGGCTGATTTCGGCCGGCACGCGGCTGCAGGGCTTCTTCATCTGGCGCATGGTCGTGTACCTGATCGAAGGCGTGCTGTTCCTGTTGACCGGGCTGCAGGCGCGCACCATCTTCATGAGCCAGGGTGATGCGGGCAGCTCCAACCTGCTGTTGCACGGCGCCCTGATCACGCTGCTCGTAATGCTGGTCCGCTTCGTTTGGGTGTACCCGGCCGCGCTGCTGGCGCGCTACCTGCCACGCACCGCGCCGCCGAATTGGCGCGGCACCTTTGCGATCGCCTTCACCGGCATCCGCGGCGTGGTCTCGCTCGCCGCGGCGCTGTCGATTCCGCTGACGCTGGCGGACGGGCGGCCATTTCCGGGGCGCGACACGATCCTGTTCGTCAC
>JAFEDW010000187.1 GCA_018241455.1 Pseudomonadota bacterium
AGGCCGGTGACTGCGGGCGGCACCGCGTGCGCGCCGGCGGCGATCGCCTTGGCCAGGTCGCCCGAATAACGGATGCCGCCGTCAGCGATGAGCGGCACGCCCTTCGCCGCCAGCGCCTCGGCGACGTTCGCGACGGCGCTGATCTGCGGCACGCCGACACCGGCGACAACGCGTGTCGTGCAGATCGAACCGGGCCCGATGCCGACCTTGACGCAATCCGCGCCGACGCCCACCAGGTCGAGCGCTGCTTCGCGCGTGACGATGTTGCCGGCGACGAGCTGCAGGTCGCCCCAGTGCGCCTTGAGCTTCGCCACCATGTCGAGCACGCCGCGCGAATGCCCGTGCGAGGTGTCGACGACAACGACATCGACGCCGGCCTCGCGCAGCGCCGCCACGCGATCGACCGTGTCGGGCGAAGTGCCGACGGCGGCGCCGACACGCAAGCGCCCGGTGCTGTCCTTGCTGGCGCGCGGGAATTCGGTGGCCTTCTGGAAATCCTTGACGGTGATCATGCCGCGCAATTCGTCATCGACACCGACCACCAGCACTTTCTCGATGCGGTGCTTGTGCAGCAGCCGCTGCACCTCTTCCTTGGGCGCGCCCTCGCGCACCGTGACGAGGCGCTCCTTCGGCGTCATGACGGTCGACACCGGCGCATCGAGCTTGCGCTCGAAACGCAGGTCGCGGTGCGTGACGATGCCGACCACCTTGGCGCCGCTGACGACCGGCACGCCGGAAATGCCCCGTGCACGCGTCAACTCGATGACTTGACGAATCGTAGCGTCAGGGGAAACCGTGATTGGATCGGCGATCACGCCGCTCTCGAATTTCTTGACGTGCCCGACTTCGCGGGCCTGCGCATCGATGGGCATGTTCTTGTGGATGATGCCCATGCCGCCTTCCTGCGCCATCGTGATGGCGAGGCGCGCCTCGGTGACGGTGTCCATGGCCGCCGACAGCAGCGGCAGCCCGATGCGGATGCCGCGCGTCAGCTGCGTCGACAGGTCGACCTCGCGCGGCAGCACGTCCGAGCGCGCAGGCACGAGCAACACGTCGTCAAAGGTGAGTGCTTCTTCGAGAATTCGCATGGCGTCGCGTCCCAAAAAGAAGCGCGCCATTGTACCGGCGCGCGACGCCTTGCGCCAGTGCCGCCAGCAGCAACGCGGCCAGAGCGCCGCCGCCCATCGCGCCGCCGCCGCCGCGCCAGCTGACCTCGACCGGTGCCCTCTGCTGCTGCACGTCGATTTCGAATTGCTTCAGCGCCGCATCGAAATTGTCGACCATCCGGGCGGTCGCAGCGCTGTAACCCGCTCGCGCCTGCAGGCGTTGATCGGTTGCGCTGTCGACCCAGTTGGTATCCCGCGCTTGGAGATCGGTTCCGCCGGCGCGCAACAGCAAAGCACGCGACCTGGGCTCGACCACGGCCAGATCGACCAGTGTCGACGCCTCGTTGCGCGTGCCGTTGACGACGAAGGCGCCGATGATCGTCAGGTAAGTCCACGACTTGTTCAAATCGCTTTCGTAGCCGATCTGGTCGTACGAGACGAGCGCCAGCACGTCCACCTGATAGAGCCGCTGGAGCGATTCCAGGTTGGCGCCATCCGGCCGCAGGTAATAATCCGGGATGGTCACGACGCTGGCGATGAAGCGTCGTTCCTTGAAGCGCGCGGCGATCGCTTGCAGCAAATGATCTCGCTGCACCGCATCGGGGCCGAGTCCAGTGCCGCCGCCGCGCGCCGGCAGGAAGGCGAGCCCTACCCTCAAAGGCAGGCTCAATTGAGGTTTGGCGTTCTGCGCCGGCGGCGCCTCGCCCTTCGGATAGAGGAATTCGACCAGGCTCGAACTGCCGTCCGCGTGGCTGCGGCGCGGCTCGCAGCCGCCGGCGCAACCCAAGCGGGCAACCGCCGAACAGGCTGCAAGCTGCACAGCCAGCAGTGCGGTCAGAACCAACGTCGCAGTCGATCGCATCGATAGTCTCCGTGGCAGCGTGGTGTGCGCCTTGGCAGCGACAGTAATCAATGCGCTCCGCTTTGCTACCTTATTCTCCCAGGTGGCGTAATTTGACCTATTGGTATCATTTTCCGATACTTTCTCGGTGTCACAACGCGACGGGCTGCTGCAGGAACTCAAACTGGCGTTGCGCGCCCGGCGCGTGCGCTACCGCGACGTGGCGCGAGCGCTCCGGCTCAGCGAGGCGAGCGTCAAGCGCCTGTTTTCGCGCGGCAGCTTCACGCTCGAGCGCTTGGAGCGCTGCGCCGAACTGGCCGACCTGACCATCGCCGACCTGGTCGAACGCATGCAGCGGCGTGCGGGCGAGCCGACGCACTTGAGCCGCGCGCAGGAGCAGGAAGTGGTGCGCGATCAGAAGCTGTTCCTGCTGACCTGGTTGCTGGTGAATCGCTGGAGCCTGCCGGCGATCGCGGCGACCTTCCAGTTCGGCGAGACCGAACTGCAGCGGCTGTTGATCCGGCTCGACCGGCTGCGCATCATCGAGCTGCAGCCCGGCAACCGCAGCCGGCTGCTGGTCAACACCAACCTCGCCTGGCTGCCCGGTGGACCGATCCAGCGCCACGTGCAGCAGCACTTGCTGCGTGAGTACCTGCAATCCGACTTCGCCCACCGCTACGCCGAATTCCGCCTGCTTGGCACGACGCTGTCCGAGGGAGCGATGTTGCAGGTGCAAAAGCTAGTGCGCAATTGCCAGCGCGACTGCCAGGAGATTGCTGCGGCCGACGCGCGCCTGCCACAGACGCAGCGCTACGGCAGCGCGCTGCTGCTGGCGTTCCGGCCCTGGCAATACAGCGGCTTCAGCCGCCACCTGCGCAAGGCCCCGAAGCCGCCGCCCTGACCGCCCGACATCGAGGTGCGGCAGTGCCCGCGTCCCGTTAAAGTGGCGCCATGCCAGCCGAGTCCTCGCCACAACGCACCGTGCTGAGCGTCGCGGCGCTCAATCGCGCCGCCCGCACGCTCATCGAGGGCGGCTTCGGCGTCGTGTGGGTCGAGGGTGAAATCTCCAATTTCTCGCGGCCGGCGTCCGGGCACTGGTACTTCACGCTGAAGGACCGCGAGGCGCAGCTGCGCTGCACGATGTGGCGGCCGCGCAATGTGCTGCTGCGCTTCGCGCCGCGTGACGGCATGCTGGTGCAGGCGCGCGGCCGCGTCAGCCTGTACGAGGCGCGCGGCGAGTTCCAGCTGGTCGTCGAGCACATGGAAGACGCCGGCGCCGGCGCGCTGCAGCGCGCGTTCGAGGAGTTGCGCGCGCGACTCGGCGCCGAAGGCTTGTTTGCGGCCGAGCGCAAGCGCGCGCTGCCGGCGGCGCCGGCCCGCGTCGGCGTGATCACCTCGCCCAGCGGCGCGGCGCTGCGCGACATCCTGCACGTGCTGGCGCAACGCTTTCCGGCCGCCGCCGTGATCGTCTATCCGGTGCCGGTGCAGGGCGCTGCGGCAGCGCCAGCCATCGCCGCGGCGCTCGACCTGGCGAGCGAACGGGCCGAGTGCGATGTGCTGCTGCTGGCGCGCGGCGGCGGTTCGCTCGAGGACCTGTGGGCCTTCAACGATGAACGCGTGGCCCGTGCGATCGTCCGCTGCAGCATTCCGGTCGTCGCCGGCATCGGCCATGAAACGGACGTGACGATCGCCGATTTCGCCGCCGACATGCGCGCGCCGACGCCGACGGCGGCCGCGCAACTCGCGGTGCCCGACCGGCGCGCCTGGCTGCAGCGACTGGCGCTGCTGGCGCAGCGCTTCGGCAGCGCGATGCGCCGCAAGCTCGCCGACGACGCGGCGCAAGTTCGTTCGCGATACGAGCGGCTGCAGCGCGCGCATCCCGGCGCCCAGCTCGCGCAGCATGCGCAACGCCTCGATGAACTGGAGCAGCGCCTGCGTGGTGCGCTGCTGACGCGGCTGCAGCTCGCCGCCGCGCCGCTCGCATCGCTCCGCGCCCGGCTCGATGGCGCCTGGTCGCGTACCGCAACGGCCGCGCAGGCCCGCGTCGAGCTGGCCGCGCGCGCGCTGAACGCCGTCAGTCCGCTGGCGACGATGGAACGTGGCTTTGCGATCCTCGTGCGGGCCGATGGCGGCGACCTGGTGCGCCGCGCCGCCGATGCGCCGGTCGGCTCGAGCATCGAAGCGCACCTGGTCGATGGCGTACTGGTCGCGCAGGTCACCGGCCAACGCCCTTCCGGCGGCGGCGGCCGGGGAGGACGCGGCGCATGAACCGCGCGACTGCCGTTCGCGCCCTGGCGGGGGCACTGCTGTATGGCGCGCTGATGGGTTCGGCGGCCGCGAACGACCTGGCGCTGCCGCATGCCAGCGCGGTACCGGGCGGTGTCGTACTGCTGCCGGTGCCCGCGCTGCGAGAGACACCGCTCCACGCGCCGCCGGCGCTGTCCAGCGCGCCGCGCGCCTGGTTCGGCGATGCGCCCGTGCTGCTGCTGCCGCGCACCGGCGCG
>JAFEDW010000188.1 GCA_018241455.1 Pseudomonadota bacterium
GGCTGCCACCCTCGGCATAGCAGATGCCGATCGCGCCGATGATCACGGCACAGGCGAGCAGCGCCAGCGGCGCGTAGACACCGGCGCCGGCGGCGAGCTTCGCGGGCACGGCGAAGATGCCGGCGCCGATCACGATGCCGATCGTGCTGGCGGCCAGTCCCCACGGCCCGACCGCGCGCACCAGGCCGGCGTCCCGCTGATGTTCGACCATGGCGTAACCGTAACATCATCGCCCGGGTGAGCGCACCGGGCCCGAATGCGGCGCGCCCTGCCAGCGCCTCTGGCATATTGCCGACCCATGACTCCACGTACGCAACTGCCGTCATTCGCCGCGCAGGCCGTGATGTTCACGGCCGCCGCGCTGCTGATGCTCGGCAACAACTACGTCTACGATTCGATCGGGCCGGTCGCCGACCTGCTCGCGCGCCAGCTCGGGTTCAACCACACGCAGGTCGGCACGCTCAACGCGGTCTACAGCCTGCCGAACATCCTGCTGGTGCTGGTCGGCGGCGTGCTGACCGACCGCCTCGGTGTGCGCATCGTCGTGTTCTGGACGACCTTCATCTGCATGGTCGGCGCAGTGCTGACCGCGCTCGGCAGCTACTTCCCGGTCATGGTGCTGGGTCGATTGCTGTTCGGCATCGGCGCCGAGACGATGATCGTCGCGCTGCTCGTCGCGCTGGTGCAATGGTTCGATGGCCGCTACCTGGCGCTGTTCCTGGCACTGAACATCAGCGTGGGGCGCCTCGGCTCCTACCTCGCCGACCGCTCGCCGGACTTCGCCGCAGCGCTGTACGCGCGCGGCTGGCAGCCGCCGCTGCTGCTGGCCGCGGGATTCGCGGCGCTGAGCCTGGCGGCCGCCGCGGTCTACGTCGTCGTCGACCGGCGCGAGGCGGCGCGCGGCACGCTGGCGATCGCGCCGCCCGGCAAGCGCGTCGCATGGCGCAACATGCTGCGCTTCGGCGCCGGCTACTGGTTCATCACCGGCATCTGCGTCACCTTCTATTCGGTCATCCTGCCGTTCCGCAGCACGTTTGCGATCGAGTATTTCCAGCATGCGCACGGCATGCCGCTGGCCGCGGCCAGCAACCTGAACAGCAACGTGTTCCTCGCCGCCGCCTTCGCCACGCCGTTGTTCGGCCTGCTCGTTGACCGCATCGGGCATCACGCCGAACTGCTGCTGCTGGGCGCGCTGCTGCTGCCGCTCAGTTTCGTCTGCCTCGCCAGCGACGACCTCCCGCTGTGGATATCGACGGCGATGCTGGGCGTGAGCTTTTCGATGGTGCCCGCGGTGCTTTGGCCGGCGGTGCCGCGCGTCGCCGCCGCCGCGCTGCTCGGCACCGCCTACGGGCTCATGACCATGCTGCAGAACCTCGGGCTGGCGCTCGCCAACCTGATCGCCGGCTACCTGAACGATCGCGGCGGCGCCAGCGCCGCGCATGCGCAGGGCTACACGCCGATGCTGTGGTTCTTCGGCCTGCTGAGCCTGGCCGGCTTCGTGTTCGCGCTGCTGCTGTGGCGGCAGGAGCGCCACGCCGCGCACTGAACGACCTGCCGCCGGTGCACCCTCGGGTACACTGGCAATCATGGCCGGCCGCATCCCGCAGACCTTCATCGACGAGCTGATCGCGCGCGCCGACATCGTCGAAGTCGTCGGCAGCCGCGTGCCGCTGAAGAAGGCGGGCCGCGAGTACAAGGCCTGCTGCCCGTTCCACGAGGAGAAGACCGCCTCGTTCTGGGTCAGCCCCGACAAGCAGTTCTACCACTGCTTCGGTTGCGGCGCGCACGGCACCGCGCTCGGCTTCCTGATGCAGTACGAACAGCTGCCGTTTCCCGAGGCGGTCGAGGAACTGGCCGGACGCCTCGGCCTCGAGGTGCCGCACGAAGGCGGCGGCCCGGCGCCGGCGCGGGCGCAGGAGGCGCTCACGGAATTGCTGGGCCGCGTCGCGGGCTTCTACCAGGAGACGCTGGCCGGCAACGAACGCGCGCGCGCCTACGTGCGCTCGCGCGGGCTCGACGCCGGCATCATCGAGCGCTTCCGTATCGGCTACGCACCCGACGCCTGGAATGAAGTGTTGCGCCGCTTCGGCGCGACCGAGGAATCACGCCGCGCGCTGCTCGCCACCGGCCTGATCATCGAGCGCGAGACGCCGCGTCCCGGGAGCGAACCCTGGTACGACCGCTTCCGCGACCGCATCATGTTCCCGATCCGCGATCCGCGCGGGCGCGTGCTCGGCTTCGGCGGCCGCGTGCTCGATCGCGGCGAACCGAAGTACCTCAATTCGCCCGAAACGGAGCTGTTCCACAAGGGGCAGGAACTCTACGGCCTGCACGAGATCCGGCTGGCGCGCGCGAGCCTGAAGCGGCTGGTGATCGTCGAGGGCTACATGGATGTGGTGCGGTTGCACCAGGCGGGCGTGACCTGCGCCGTCGCGACGCTCGGCACGGCGACGACGCCGGAGCACCTGAAGCGCGCGTTTCGCCTGGTCAGCGAAATCGTGTTCGCCTTCGACGGCGATCGCGCCGGCCGCGCCGCGGCCTGGCGCGCGCTGCAGAACGCGCTGCCCGAAGCGCGCGAGGGACGCGAGCTGCGGTTCCTGTTCCTGCCCGATGGCGAGGATCCGGACAGCCTGGTCGGCAAGGAAGGCCGCGAGGCCTTCGAAGCGCGGCTCGATGCCGCGCTGCCGCTGTCGGAATACCTGGCGGCGCAATTGCGCGAGCAGGCCGATCTCGCGCACGCCGACGGCCGCGCCAAGTTCGTCGCGCTGGCGCGCCCGCTGCTCGCGAAACTCCCGCCGGGCGTGTACCTCGAACTGCTGCTGGCGCGCATCGCGCAGGAAGTCGGGCTCGGCGCCGATCGCCTGCGCGAACTGCTGCACTCCGATCTCGCGACCGCGGACGCTGCGGACGCGCTCGACGGCGATGACGGGGCGCGCGCCGCGCCGGCGCGGCCGATGCGCGGCAGTGCGCGCACCGGCGCGCGTGGTACGGGCGGCGCGGGCGGACGCCGCGGGCTCGTGACGCAGGCCATCCAGACCTTGCTGCATTTTCCGGCGACCGCGGCCGCGGTGCCGGCCGCGGTGCTGCCCGCGCTCGCCGACATCGGCGAAGCGGAGCTCGGCGGCATCGCGACGCTGCGCGAACTGCTGCAGGCGCTGCGCGCGCAGCCGCGGCGCACGAGTTCGCAGTTGCTGGAGGAATGGCGCGAACGGCCCGAGCATCGACGGCTCGGCGAATTGCATGCGGAGCGCATCCTGCTCGATGCGCCGCAGGCCGGGCCCGAGCTGCTCGGAATCCTCGATCGGCTGATCGGCCAGGTCAGTGCGGAACGCCAGGCGCGGCGCTACGACGAATTGCTCGGCAAGGTGCAATCGGCCACGGCGACCGACCAGGAACTCGCGGAATTTCAAGCACTTAACAGACGCCCACGCCCCCCGCAGGCGTAGTTTGGTATCATTACAGGATTTTCCGCATCCTTTTTGCTCCCCGGCGTGCTCCCTTAAGCTGATGGTAGAGGGGCACTCCGGACGCAGTGCCATTGTCCTTACACACGCCCGATTATAAAGAGGCCGCAATGCCGTCGACCCGCAAACCGAAGTCCGCTCCTGCAGCCCGGCCCAAGAGCGCCGCGCCCGCCGTGAAGCACGCTGCGCCGGCGGCGAAGAAGTCGCACGCGACGGCGGCTGCCGCGGGCAAGCGCGTTGTGACAGTGCCGGCCAAGTCCACCGCGGGGACCAAGTCCGCTGCGCTCGCCAAGGGCGCGAAGCCGGCCGCATCGAAGGCCGCGATCAAGCCGGCGCCGGCGCCGGGAAAATCGGTCGCGGGCAAGGCCCAGCCGGCCGCGCCCGCGGGGAAATCCGCCGCGGCATCGAAGGGCGCCACAGCGGGAGCGATCGAGCGCCGCGTCAGCATCGTGCCGGAAGACCGGCAGTCGCAGCTGAAATTGCTGATCGCGCGCGGCAAGGAGCAGGGTTACCTCACTTACGCGCAGGTCAACGATCACCTGCCCTCCGAGATCGTCGATCCCGAGCAGATCGAGGACATCGTCAACACGATCAACGACATGGGCATTCCGGTGTACGAGAAGGCGCCGGATAGCCAGTCGTTGCTCGCCTCCGATCCTTCATCGCCCGCCGACGAGGAAGCCATCGAAGAAGCGGCCGCGGCGCTCGCCGCGCTCGATGCCGAGCTCGGCCGCACCACCGACCCGGTGCGCATGTACATGCGCGAGATGGGCACGGTCGAGCTGCTGACGCGCGAGGGTGAAATCCGCATTGCCAAGCGCATCGAGGAAGGCCTCGACGCGGTGCGGCTCGCGCTCGCGAACTATCCGGCCACGCACGAGCACCTGCTGCACACCTACGAGCAGTTCAAGGTCGGCCAGGCGCGCATGATCGACCTGGTGGTCGGTTTCATCGATCCGAACGCGCCCG
>JAFEDW010000189.1 GCA_018241455.1 Pseudomonadota bacterium
GCAGTTTCTTCGGCGTGTTCCGTTACAGCCGCCACGCGGTGCAGCTGGTGTGGGATACCAATCGCGCGCTGTTGTTCGCCGCTGCGGCGCTGACACTGGCGGGCGGCCTGCTGCCGGCCGGCATTGCCTGGGTAGGCGCGCAGATCGTCGATGCCGTCGTGCAGGCGATGCACTCGAGCGCCCACGAGGTGCAGCGCGTGCTGCGCCTGGTGTTGTTCGAGGGCGTGCTGGTCGCGGTGCTGTCGGGCGTGCAGCGCGGCCTGTCGCTGTGCCAGGCGCTGCTGCGCGCGCAACTCGGCCAGCGCGTCAACGTGATGATCCTCGAAAAAGCGCTGACGCTGCAGCTGGCGCAGTTCGAGGATTCGGAGTTCTACGACAAGCTGACGCGCGCGCGGCGCGAGGCCTCGAGCCGGCCGTTGAGCCTGGTGATGCGCACCTTCGGGCTGCTGCAGAACATGATCTCCCTGCTGAGTTTCGCCGTGCTGCTGGTACATTTCTCGCCGTGGAGCGTCGTCGTGCTGTTGCTCGCGGGCGTACCGGCCTTCATTGCCGAAGCCAAGTTCTCCGGCGATGCGTTCCGGCTGTTCCGCTGGCGCTCGCCCGAGACGCGCATGCAGATGTACCTCGAGACCGTGCTAGCGCGCGAGGACAGCGCCAAGGAGGTGCGGTTGTTCGGCCTCGGCGAGCGGTTCCTTGCGCGCTACCGCGACATCTTCACGCGCCTCTACGGGCAGGACCGTGCGCTGTCGATCCGCCGCGACAGCTGGGGCTTCGCGCTCGGGCTCCTCACCACGCTGACGCTGTACGGCGCCTACGCCTGGATCGCGCTCGCGGCGGTGCACGGATCGATCACGCTCGGCCAGATGACGATGTACCTGCTGCTGTTCCGCCAGGGCCAGGCCGCCGTGGCCGCGATGCTGAGCGCCGTCGGCGGCATGTACGAAGACAACCTGTACCTCTCCACGCTCTACGACTTCCTCGAAACTCCGACCCCGCCGCCGCACGGCACGGGGCGGCGGGGCCCCGATCCGCGCGCCGGCATCGTGTTCGAGCACGTCAGCTTCAGCTATCCCGGCGCCACCGAAGCCACGCTGTCGGACATCGACCTGGTGTTGCCGCCCGGCAGCTCACTTGCGCTGGTCGGCGAAAACGGCTCGGGCAAGACGACGCTAATCAAGCTGCTGACGCGACTGTACGAGCCGACCGCCGGGCGCATCCTGTTCGAGGGCCTCGACATCCGCGACTGGGAGGAGGAAGCCCTGCGCGAACGGATCGGCGTGATTTTCCAGGACTTCACGCGCTACCAGCTCAAGGTGGGCGAGAACGTGGGCGCCGGCGACGAGGCGCATTTCGAGGATGAGCGCCGTTGGCGTGAAGCAGCCGAGAAAGGCCGCGCGGCCGAGTTCATCGGCGAATTGCCGCTCGGCTACGCGACGCAACTCGGCAAGTGGTTCCGCGACGGCCGCGAACTGTCGGGCGGCCAGTGGCAGAAGATCGCGCTGTCGCGCGCCTTCATGCGCACCGGCGCCGATGTGCTGGTGCTCGACGAGCCGACCGCGGCGATGGATGCGCGCGCCGAAGCCGAGGTGTTCGAGCATTTCCGCACGCTCGCGCGCGGTCGCATCACGATCCTGATCTCGCACCGTTTTTCCACGGTGCGCATGGCGGACCAGATCGCGGTGCTGGATCGCGGCCGCATCATCGAGCGCGGCACGCACGCCGCGCTGACCGCCGCCGGCGGACATTATGCGCAATTGTTCGCGCTGCAGGCGCGCGGTTACCAGTAGCGCTGAGGTACAATCGCCGCATGGAAGAAATCGCAGACACCTTCGACTCGGCTTTCACCAAGGCCGTCGACCTCGGCAACCGGTTGGCGGGCAAGGACAAGGAAGCCGACCTTTGGGACATCGCCGACGGCCTGCTCGCCGGCGCGGTGCAGTACTGGCTGTATGCGCGCCAGCCCTGCGGCGATGCGCGCTGCGAGGACTGCCTGGCGGTCAACACCGCCGAGGCGCGGCTGACCGAGCTGAAGCGGCTGATCACGCAGCTTGCCGCGGAGAGCGAGTACTTCCACTCGCCGACCGACGCCAACGTCGGCCGCGCCTAAGCCGCGGCCTGGCTCGCGGCGGTCGTCACTTCCGCCAGCGCCGTCTCCAGCTTGTCGAGGCCTTCATCGAACAGCGCATCGGTGATGGTGAGCGGCGCGAGGAAACGGATCACGTTGCCATAGACACCGCACGACAGGATCACCAGCCCGTGGCGCGCCGCCGCTTGCACCAGCGCGCGCGTCAGGTCGGCATCCGGCTGCTCGGCCTTGCCGTTCTTGACCAGCTCCATCGCCACCATCGCGCCCAAGCCCCGGATCTCGCCGATCTGCGGAAAGCGTTTCTGCAGCGCCCGCAGCCGCGCCTGCAAACGCTCGCCGACGCGCAGCGAGCGCTCCAGCAATTTCTCGCCCTTCATCACCTCGAGCACGGCCAGCGCCGCGGCGCAGCCGAGCGGTGAGCCGGCGTAGGTGCCACCGAGCCCGCCGGGGGGCGGTGCGTCCATGATCTCGGCCTTGCCGACCAGGCCCGACAGCGGCACGCCGCCGGCGATGCTCTTGGCGACCGTCATCAGGTCGGGCTCGACGCCCGCGTATTCGACCGCGAACATCTTGCCGGTGCGGCCGAAGCCGCTCTGGATCTCATCGATGATCAGCAGGGAGCCGTGCTTGTCGCACAGCGCGCGCAAGCTCCGCAGGAATTCGGGCGGCGCGGCGTAGAAGCCGCCTTCGCCCTGCACCGGCTCGATGATGATCGCCGCGACCTGGGCCGGATCGATGTCGGATTTGAACAGCGCTTCGATCGCAGCGAGCGAATCGGCGACGCTGACGCCGTGATAGGCCATCGGGAACGGCGCGTGGAACACCGCGGGCACCATCGGGCCGAAGCCCGCCTTGTAGGGCTGCACCTTGCCGGTCAGCGTCATCGCCGCCAGCGTGCGGCCGTGGAAGCTGCCGCTGAAGGCGATCACGCCGGAACGCTTCGTGTGGTACCGCGCGACCTTGAGCGCGTTCTCGATCGCCTCGGCGCCGGTCGAGAACAGCATCGACTTCTTCGGCGTCGACCCCGGTGCGAGGCGGTTCAGCTGTTCGCAGACCTCGATGTAGTTCGCATAAGGCGTCACCTGGAAGCAGGTGTGGATCAGCTTCTCGAGCTGCGCGGCGATCGCCTTGACGATCGACGGGTGCCGGTGGCCGGTGTTGAGCACGGCAATGCCACTGGCGAAATCGATGTAGCGCTTGCCCTCGACGTCCCACAACTCGGCGTTGCTGGCCCGCTCGGCGTAGACCGCCAGTGAATTGGAGACGCCGCGCGGCACGGCGGCCATGCGGCGCTGGTGGAGTTCGGCATTGGTGCTCATGATCTTCCTCTAGATGGCCGGCGGCACATAAGGTCTGAATCGATTGTCCCCGTATTTTCGTTTGATGACTAGGGGTGGCGTGGCTAGAATTGCGCGCCCCGTAACCCGTTGAAGGCCACAGCAAATTGAGCGATCCCATCACGACCGAAGTGGTCATCATCGGCGCCGGTCCGGCGGGCCTGTTCCAGGTGTTCGAGCTGGGGCTGCTGGGCATCAAGGCGCACGTGCTCGATTCGCTGGCGGCGCCGGGCGGGCAGTGCACCGAGCTGTATCCCGACAAGCCCATCTACGACATCCCGGCCGTGCCGGTCTGCGGCGCGCAGGAGCTGGTCGATCGCCTGATGCAGCAGATCAAGCCGTTCGGCGCCGAGCTGCACCTCGGCGAGGAAGCGGTCGAACTCAAGCCCACCGACGGCGGGCGGTTTCGCGTCGTCACCAGCGCGGGCACCGTGTTCGATGCGGGCGCGGTCGTGATTGCCGCCGGTGTCGGGTCGTTCCAGCCGCGGCGCCTCGGCGTCGAAGGCGCGGAAGATTTTGAAGGCCGGCAGATCCACTACAAGGTGCGCAATGCCGCCGAACTGCACGGCCAGCACCTGGTCGTGTTCGGCGGTGGCGATTCGGCGCTCGACTGGGCGATCGAGCTGGCGCCGAAGGCGGCGGCGCTGACGCTGGTGCACCGGCGCGCGGAATTCCGCGGTGCGCCGGCCTCGGTGGCGCGCATGCGTGCGCTCGAGTCGGAGGGGAAGCTCCGCTTCATCGAAGGCGTCGCGCATGCGCTGCGCAGCGCCGATGCGCGGCTCACCGGCGTCGAGATCAAGGGCACCGACGGCACGATGCAGTGGCTCGATGCGGCGCAGCTGCTGGTGTTCTTCGGGCTGGCGCCGAAGCTCGGGCCGGTCGGCGAATGGGGGCTCGATCTCGACAAGCGCGCCATCAAGGTCGACACGGAGAAATTCCAGTCGAACATCCCCGGCGTGTTCGCCATCGGCGAC
>JAFEDW010000018.1 GCA_018241455.1 Pseudomonadota bacterium
CGCCGGGATCGACGAGCGGCCGCCCGCGCCGCTGGTAGTCAGCGCTGGTGGCGCGGTACGCGCGCCGGTGCATCCACAGCACCAGGCCCAGCACCAGCACGATGAAGCCCGCTGACATGCAGGGCGTGCCCCACGATTCCTCGCGCCAACGGTAGCTCGCCCACAGCAGCGCAGCGCCGAGTGCAATGTAGGCGCCTGGCATGCTCTCGTAGACGGGTTTGGTCAGGCGTGGCATGCGCCGATGCTAGCGCGTATTGCTGCGATGCGCACCCGACCTCCGGCCCGCCCATGAACGAGCGGCCCGGGACGACGGGCGCTATGCCGTTCCGCCCACGGTGAGCGCGTCGACGCGCAGCGTCGGCTGCCCCACGCCGACGGGCACGCTCTGCCCTTCCTTGCCGCAGGTGCCGACGCCCGCATCGAGCTTCAGGTCGTTCCCGACCATCGCGACGCGCGTCAGCACGTCCGGGCCATTGCCGATCAGCGTCGCGCCCTTGATCGGCGCGCCGAGCTTGCCGTTCTCGATCAGATACGCCTCGCTGACCGAGAACACGAACTTGCCGGAGGTGATGTCGACCTGGCCGCCACCGAAGTTCACCGCGTAGATGCCGCGCTCGACCGAGCGGATGATTTCCTCGGGCGCATAGGGCCCCGCGAGCATGTAGGTGTTGGTCATGCGCGGGAGCGTCAGGTGCGCGAAGGATTCGCGCCGGCCGTTGCCGGTCGGCGCCACGCCCATGAGCCGCGCGTTGAGCTTGTCCTGCAGGTAGCCGCGCAGGATGCCATCCTCGATCAGCGTCGTGCACTGCGTCGGCGTGCCCTCGTCGTCGATGTTCAGCGAGCCGCGGCGCCCGGGCAGCGTGCCATCATCGACGACCGTGCAGCCGGGACTGGCGACGCGCTCGCCGATGCGGCCGCTGAACGCCGACGTGCCCTTGCGGTTGAAATCGCCCTCGAGCCCGTGGCCGATCGCCTCGTGCAGCAGGATGCCCGGCCACCCTGGCCCGAGCACGACGGTCATCGTGCCCGCCGGCGCATTCACGGCTTCGAGATTCACCAGCGCCTGGCGCACCGCGTCGCGTGCGAGTTCGAGCGGGCGATCGCCGCCGACCAGTTCGGCCAGCGTGTAGCGGCCGCCGGCGCCGGCGTAGCCCTGCTCGCGCCGGCCGTTCTGCTCGACGATCACCGAGACGTTCATCCGCACCAGCGGTCGCACGTCGGCCGCCAGCGCACCGTCGCTGGTGGCAATCAGGATGGTCTCGTGCACGGCATGCAGGCTCGCCATGACGCGCACGACGCGCGGATCGAGCTTGCGCGTCTCGCGATCGACGCGTTCGAGCCACGCGACCTTCTGCTCATCCGACAGGCTCGGCAGCGGATCGACGGGCTGGTAGAGCTGGTGCCCGGGCACGCGATGCCAGGCCTGCAGCGTGCCGCTCGTGCCGCGCACCGCGATCGCACGCGCCGCGCGCGCGGCTTCTTCGAGCGCCGCAGGCAAGATCTCATCGGAGTAGGCGAAGCCGGTGCGCTCACCGGCCAGCGCGCGCACGCCCACGCCCTGTTCGATCGAGGAGCTGCCTTCCTTGACGATGCCGTCCTCGAGCGACCACGATTCTTCCTGCGAGGCCTGGAAATACAGGTCGGCGGCATCGACCTTTGCTCCGAGCGCCACGTCGAGCGCCTGCGCGAGGCGCCGCTGGTCGAGCCCGCCCGGCGCCAGCAGCGCCGCTTGCGCGAGTTGCAGCGGTTCCGCCGCGGCACTCACGCGGCACCTGCGAGCGCGGCGACGCGATGCGACAGCGCCGGAAATTTGCGGCGTGCCTCTGCCTGCGCGGCCAGATCGATCGGCGCGACGATCACGCCTTCGCCATCGGGCAGCAGCGCGAGGATGCGGCCCCAGTAATCGACGATCAGGCTGTGGCCCCAGGTGCGCCGGCCGTTCGGATGCGTGCCGTACTGCGCGCTGGCCACGACGTAGCACAGGTTCTCGATCGCGCGCGCGCGCAGCAGCGGCTCCCAGTGCGCCTCGCCGGTCGGAGCGGTGAACGCCGCGGGCACGATCAGCCACTGCGCGCCGGCCGCCTGCAAGCGCCGGTAGAGCTCGGGAAAACGCACGTCGTAGCAGATCGACAATCCGAGCTTGCCCGCGGGCGTGTCGACCGTCACCACCTTGCTGCCCGGCGCCATGTGCGCCGATTCGCGATAACTCTCGGCCCGATCGGGCAGCTCGACATCGAACAGGTGGATCTTGTCGTAGCGTGCCGCGCGCGTGCCGTCCGCGGCGTACACGAGGCAGGACTGCGAGATGCGCTCCCCCGGGCCGTTGGCGATCGGCACGGACCCGGCGACGATCCACAGCTTCAGCCGCGCGGCGGTCTCAGCCAGGAAATCCTGCACGACGCCGGCGCCGTCGGCCTCGGCGAGCGCGCGGCGGTCGGCGTCGCGCTGCGCCATCAGCGAGAAGTTCTCCGGCAGCACGGCGACGCGCGCGCCCTGCCCGGCTGCGGCCTGCAACAGCCGCCCGGCGGTGGCGAGGTTCGCATCGCGCTCGCCGCCCGAACACATCTGCACGGCCGCCACACGGCAGGGCGGCGACGCGGACTGGGTCGAAGGCGCGGGCATAGGCCGCTAGGCTAGCACGATGTCGTACTGCTCGACGCTGTAGAGCGCCTCGGACTGCAGCCGGATCGGCTTGCCGACGCGGATCTCCAGGTCGGCCAGCACCGGCGCCTCCTCGTCGAGCAGGCGCTCGATCACTTCCGGATGCGCCAGGATCACCAGCTCCCTGACCTGGAACTGCGCGCCCTGGCGCAGCGCGTCACGGTAGATTTCGTGGCAGATCGTCTCGACGCTGCGCACGAAACCGCGGCCCTCGCAGGTCTGGCAGGGCTCGCACAACAGGTGCTCGAGGCTCTCGCGCGTGCGCTTGCGCGTCATCGCGACGAGGCCGAGCGGCGCTCCCTCGGCGATCTGGTTCTGCGCCCGGTCGGCGGCCAACGCCGCCTGGAAGGCCGCCAGCAGCTGCGCGCGGTGCGCCTCGTCTTCCATGTCGATGAAGTCGATGATGATGATGCCGCCGAGGTTGCGCAGGCGCAGTTGACGGGCAATCGCAACCGCCGCCTCGAGGTTCGTGCGGTACACGGTATCTTCAGGATTGCCGTGCCCGACGAAGGCGCCGGTGTTGACGTCGATCGTCGTCATCGATTCGGTCTGGTCAATGACGATGTAACCGCCGGACTGCAACTGCACCTGCCGGTCGAGCGCGCGGTTGATCTCGGCATCGACGCCGTGCGCTTCGAACAGCGGCCGCGCGGCCGAGTACAGCTCGATGCGCTCGACCGCCTCCGGCATGAACGCGGCCGCGAACTGGCACAGCCGCGCGAACTCGCCCGGATCGTCGACCAGCACGCGGCGCATGTCGGCGCCGAGTTCATCGCGCAGCATGCGCGCGCCGAGCGGCAGGTCGGCGTGCACCAGCGTGCCGGCGCCGACGCGCAACTGCTCCTGCCGCACGTGCTCCCACAGCCGCGCCAGGTACAGCATGTCGGCGCGCAGCGCCTCGAGCGGCGCACCGTGCGCCGCGGTGCGCACGATGTAGCCACCGCCCGCGTGCTGCAGCTCGGCGAGTTCACGCACCAGCGCGCGCACGCGTTCGCGTTCGGCCTCGTCGGTGATGCGCGATGACACGCCGACGCCGCGCCCGAACGGCATGTACACCAGGAACCGCGACGGCAGCGAGACGAACGTGGTCAGCCGCGCGCCCTTGCTGCCGAGCGGGTCCTTGAGCACCTGCACGAGGATGTCCTGGCCGGGCAGCACCAGCTTGCCGATGTCCTCGACCGGCGGCGTGCCGTTCTCGGCATCGGCCGGCACCGCGCGCGCGATGTCGGCCGCGTGCAGGAACGCGGTGCGCTCGAGCCCGATGTCGACGAATGCCGCCTGCATGCCCGGCAGCACGCGCGACACGCGTCCCTTGTAGAGGTTGCCGACCAGCCCGCGCCGGCTGGCGCGCTCGATGTACAGCTCCTGCGTCGCGCCGTTCTCCACCAGCGCAGCGCGCGTCTCGCGCGGCGTCACGTTGAGCAGGATCTCGCGCATCAGGCCCCTGCCTCGACCTGCCAGCGCGGCACGCCGGCCGCGTCCAGCAACGCCGCGGTCTCGAACAGCGGCAGGCCCATGACGCCCGAATAGCTGCCACGCAGCTCCTTGACGAACACCGCGCCCAATCCCTGGACCGCGTAGCCGCCGGCCTTGTCGCGGCCCTCGCCGCTCGCCCAATAGCGCTCGCACTCGCGCGCATCGATGGCGCGGAAGCGCACCTCGCTCCGGCTCAGGCGCACGTCGTGGCCGCACTCGGTGACCAGCGCGACGGCCGTGAGCACCTCGTGCGTGCGATTCGCGAGCCTTGAGAGCATCGCCAGTCCCGCGGCCCGTTCGGTCGGCTTGCCGAGCATCGTGCCGTCGATGAACACCGCGGTATCGGCGCCCAGCACCGGCAGCGCGCCGTGGCCGGCGGGTGGCGCCTGCGCGATGTGCCGCGCCTTGGCCAGCGCCAGGCGGCACACGCACTCGTCCGGCGCTTCGCCGCCGAGCCGCTGCTCGTCGATGGCGGCGATCGCGATCGCATGCGGCACGCCGATCTGCCACAACAGTTCGCGTCGCCGCGGCGAGGCAGAGGCCAGCAGCAACACCGCTGGAGCCTGTGCATGGTGCGCGGCGTGCTGGCCGCTGGCGCCGCGGCCTGCGCTGATGACGGATGGCGTGGACATGGCTACGGCCGATGGTAAGGGTGGCCGGCCAGCAGCGTCGAGGCGCGATAGAGCTGCTCGGCCAGCAGCACCCGCACCAGGCCGTGCGGAAAGGTCAGCGCCGACAGCGACCAGCGCAGTTGCGCGCGCTTGAGCACGGCGGGATCGAGCCCATCCGGTCCGCCGATGATGAAACTGACCGGATCGCCCGCCTGGCGGCGCCCGGCCAGCCAGTCGCCGAACTGCACCGACGTGAACGAGCGCCCGCGCTCATCGAGCGCCACGGCATATTCGCTCGCCTTCAGCAGTCCGAGGATGCGTTCGCCTTCGGTGGCCATCGCGCGTGCGCTGTCGCCCGCGCCGCTGCGCCGCGCCACCGGCACTTCAATGAGCTCGAGCGTGTCGGCACCGCGCAACCGGCGCGCATAGTCGCCGTAAGCGGCCTGCACCCAATCGCTCATGCGCGTGCCGACGGCGATCACGCGCAGGCGCATCAGCCGCCGCCGGGACGCATGCTGCCGCCTCAGGCCCGGCGCGTGCGCGCCGCGCCAGCACCGCGGGTACCGCCGGCGCCAGCGCTGGCACCGCCACCGGCCGCGCTGCGGCGCTGCGCCTGCGGCGCCTCCCACAGCTGTTCGAGCGCGTAGAACTCGCGCACGCGCGGCAGCATCACGTGCACCAGCACATCCTGCAGGTCGATCAGCACCCACTCGGCATCCTGCCGGCCTTCGGTGCCCATCGGCCGCCGGCCGGCCTGCTTGGCCTTGACCACGACGTTCTCGGCGATCGAGCGCACGTGCCGGTCGGAAGTGCCCGAGGCGACGATCATCGTGTCGGCGATGTCGGTCAGGCCGCGCACGTCGAGCACGCGGATATTGACCGCCTTCATGTCCTCGAGTGCCGCGAGCGCCAGTTTTTCCAGCGCCACGAGCTCGCTGCTGCGTGGCTGCTTGCCGGGCCGCGCCGGGGCGGCCGCCGCTTTTCGGGATGGGGATGTCGCGGCGGGGGCTGGCCCGCGGCGGGTGGTGGGTTTGCGCCGGCGTGAAGCCGGGCTGCGGCGGGATGGGCTCATGCGTGCTTGGTTCACCTCTTGGCCTGAGCATAGCACCCGGAGGCGATGATGAGGTCGCGAACCGCTTCGGGCACCAGGTAGCGCAGGTCGCGCTGGGCCAGGATCAGTGCGCGCAGGTCGGTCGAGGAAATCTCGAGCTGCGTGACGGCATGCACGAAGATCCGGCCCGCGGTCGCATTGTGCAGGTCGCGCAGCGAGCCGGTGCCGCGGTCCACCATCACTTCGCCCAGGGGTCCCGTGATCGGCGCTTTCCACCCGGGGCGGTGCGCGACGACCACGTGCGCCAGCTCGAAGATCTCGCGCCAGCGGTGCCAGTGCGGCACGCCGAGGAAGGCGTCCATGCCGAGCAGCAGGCACAGCGACCGGTCGGGATACTCGCGCCGCAGGTCGAGCAGCGTATCGACGGTGTACGAGACACCGCTCCGCCGTATCTCGCGGTCGTCGACGACGAACGAGGATTGGCCGGCGATGGCCGCGCGCACCATCGCGAGCCGCAGCTCGGCCGGCGCCAGCGAGGCCTCGCGGTGCGGCGGATTGCCGGTCGGCAGGAAACGCACCTGTTCGAGGCGCAGCAGCTGCCACAATTCGAACGCGGTGCGCAGGTGGCCGTAGTGGATCGGGTCGAAGGTGCCCCCGAACAGGCCGATCGGCTCCCTCATAGGCGCGGACGTTCCCACAGCGCCGCGAAACGCGGCAGCGGCAGTGTACGCCGGCCGCACATTTCGGCGCACAGCAACGCGAGTTCATCCCAGGCATCGCCATGGCTCTGGCCCTTGGCGACGCGATCGACGCGCGCGGCGCGCGCGATCAGCCGTGCCATCGGCACCGTGCGGGGCCCGCCCTGCCGGCGCAGTGCGTTCACCAGCCACCACAGCACGCGCACCGGCTCGTCGCCCTCGGCGCGCAGCCCGGCGAGGATGCGCAAGGCT
This sequence comes from Pseudomonadota bacterium, assembly GCA_018241455.1. Classification (GTDB taxonomy): domain Bacteria; phylum Pseudomonadota; class Gammaproteobacteria; order Steroidobacterales; family Steroidobacteraceae; genus FEN-1191. The sequence continues at coordinate 6,750 of JAFEDW010000018.1, forward strand.
CGCGCCGCCTCGCCCGCGGCGATCGCCTGCGTCAGCCGCATGACATCGTAGCGGGCGCTGTCGCCCAGCGCGTCGGCCAGCTCCGTCAAGCCCAGCTTCTTGTCGGATCCATACCGCATTTGCAGCTTTTCGAGCTCCTGATGCGCCGCCAGCAGGTTGCCTTCCGTGGCGACAGCGAGTAGCGACAGCGCATCGGCCGACAGCGTCAGGCCCACCGCCCGCGCACGCGCGCCGAGCCATCCCGGGAACTGCGCCGCATCCACCGGCCATACGTTGACCCAGGCGCCGCGCTGCTGCACCGCCTGCACCCATTCCGATCCTTGCGCGTCCTTGTCGAGCCGCCCGGTGGCGATCACCAGCAACAGATCGTCGCCGGCGGCGGCAATGAGTTTCAGCAGCGTGGCCGCGCCGTGGCCGGGCTTGCCGCCCGGCATGCGGATCTCGAGGATGCGCCGGCTCGCGAACAGCGACTGCGTCTGCGTCGAGGCCAGCGCGTTTTCCCAGGTGGCCGCGCTCTTGTCGATGAACACCTGCTCGCGCTCATCGAACCCGAGCGAACGCGCACGCGCGCGGATCGCATCCAGCGCCTCCGTGGCAAGCAAGGGCTCGTCGCCCGCGACCAGGTAGACCGGCAGCAGGCGTTCGGCGAGCTGGCCCGCGAGTCGGTCGGCATTCAGTTTCATGCGTGGGCAGATTAACTGAACTGCCCGGCCGGTGCGCGACTTGCCGGGGCCGGGTCGAAGAGCCTAGGCTGCGCCCATGCCAACACTTTTCGAACGCATCGTTGCCGGGGAACTGCCGGCCGACGTGGTCTACCGCGACGAGCGCGTCACGGCCTTCCGCGACATCCACCCGCGCGCACCAGTCCATATCCTGATCGTGCCGAACAAGCCTATTCCCACGGCGAACGACATAGCCGATGCCGACGAGGCACTCATCGGCCACCTGTACACGGTGGCGCGCGACCTGGCGCGCCGCGAAGGCATCGCCGAGAACGGCTACCGACTGATCATCAACTGCAACGCGCACGGCGGCCAGGAGGTGTACCACCTGCACGTGCACCTGCTCGGCGGCCGGCCGCTGGGACCCATGCTCCAGTCAATGGTGGTGAAATGAAGACGAAATCCGCGCTCTATCCGCCGATCACGCCCTATCGCAAGGGGCGCTTGCGCGTCTCGCCGGTGCACGAGCTGTACTTCGAGGAAAGCGGCAACCCCCGCGGCAAGCCGGTCGTGTTCCTGCACGGCGGCCCGGGCGGCGGCACGAGCCCGGCGATGCGCCGGTTCTTCAATCCGCGCCGCTACCGCATCGTGCTGTTCGACCAGCGCGGTTGCGGCAAGAGCCGCCCGCACGCCTCGCTGGTCGCGAACACCACGTGGGACCTGGTCGAAGACATCGAGAAGCTGCGCGAGCACTTGGGAATTCGGCGCTGGCAAGTGTTCGGCGGATCGTGGGGCTCGACGCTGGCGCTCGCCTACGCGCAGCGCCATCCGCGCCGCGTCACGGAACTCGTGCTGCGCGGCATCTTCCTGCTGCGCCGCTCGGAGCTCGAGTGGTTCTACCAGGATGAACTCGGCGCGGCCTCGCTGTTCCCCGACCTGTGGGAGAAATTCATCGCGCCGATCCCCAGGGCTGAACGCCGCGACATGATGCGCGCCTATTACCGCCGCCTCACTTCGCGCAACGCCGCGACGCGCGCCCGCGCCGCCTACGCCTGGTCGGTGTGGGAAGCGGCCACCAGCTACCTGCGCGCCAAGGAAACCGACATCGCCAAGTTCGGCGACCCCGACGTCGCCGCGGCCTTCGCCCGCATCGAGTGCCACTACTTCGTCAACCGCGGGTTCCTGAAGCACGAAGATCAACTGCTGCGCGACGTGCGCAGGATCCGCCACATTCCGGGCGTCATCGTGCAGGGACGCTACGACGTCGTCTGCCCCGCGCGCAGCGCCTGGGCGCTGCACCGCGCCTGGCCGGAAGCCGACTTGCGCATGGTGCCGGATGCCGGCCATTCAGCCTTCGAGCCCGGGAATGCGCGCGAGTTGGTGGCCGCGACAGATCGATACGCGCGGCGTGGGGTGCGACGGCGGCGCTGAATCCTGCGCAAACCGAGGCTATGCGTCCCGCAGGCCGCCGGTCAGCGCCGCATCTGCATCGATGATGCCGTGCGCCTGCAACCATTCCCTCGCGCCTTCCGCATCCTGCTCGAACCAGGCGCGCGTGCTGCCGAGCCGGAAGCTGTAGCCCCACTCGTCCATGTCCCGGAAGGCGCGCTCGCGGCCGAAGCCGCGCACGCCGTCGGCGAGCAACACCTGCAGGTAGCACACGGCATGCTCCTCGTCGTCATCGCCGCCAGCATCGCGGTCGAGGCCGACGCGGCGTTCGGGCGTCATGCAGATGAAGTGCGCCGCCTCGTGCAGGATCGAATGGATCGGCGTGTCGTGCCGCGCCAGCAGCGTGCTGCCCTTCAGGCCCGCCTCGCTCTCGCCCCAGTACGAACCCGGGATCGCATCGCCCGCAGCGACCAGCCGCAGGTCGAGGCCATAGGCGTACAGCAGCCGCGCCAGCGCGCCGTGATCGCAATCGGCCAGCCGCAGCATGCTGCGCTACAGCCCGTTCATTCCCGTGACCTGCTCATGCCCAGCGCGCTTACGCGGACCCTACAGCGTCGCCAACCGGCGCATGATCAGCGCCACCAGGTCGTCGGCGAGCGCCTGTTGCAGCACGTCGTGCTCGCGCTGCTTGGCGAGCAGCGTGGTCTCATCGAAGCTGTACTCGCGCGTCAGCGTGTGCGTCTCGGCCGGCAACAGCTCGCGCCCCTGGTACTCGACCGACAACTGCACGCGATAGCTCAACTGGTACGCAGTCGGAATATTGCGCGCCGACACCGTCAGCACCTTCTCGCTCGCGACGTCGTCGATGATGCGGATCGTCGCCGCGCCATCGAACGGACCATCGAGCCGCGCGCCGGACCTGAGCAGCGAGGCGCGCAGCGAGGCGTAGAAATCGGTCTGCGTGTCGCGGGCCTGGATCTGGGCGCTGGCCAGCGAGCGCGGCAGCGGGTGAGTGCCCTGCAGGTGGAATCCGCAGCCCTGCAGCAACAGGGTCGCGAGCGCGGACGTCAACAGTGTCCGTGCGGCGCGCATCAGACCACGATGTTCAGCAGTTTGCCGGGCACGTAGACCACGCGCCGCGGCGGGGCTTCGCCGGCGAACCGGCGCACGCTCTCGTCGGCCAGCGCCGCGGCCTGCGCCGTCGCCTGGTCGGCCCCGCTCGCCACCTGCACGCGGCCGCGCAGCTTACCGTTGACCTGCACGATGATCTCGACCGTGTCCTGCTTCAGCGCGGCGGCATCGGGCTGCGGCCAGCTCTCGTCGATCAGCGCGCCCTCGTGGCCGAGCGCGTGCCAGAGCTCGTGGCAGATGTGCGGCACCATCGGCGAAAGGCACAGCACGATGATCTCGAGCGCCTCGTGCCGCGCCGCACGCGCCGCCGAACCGGCCTCGTCGTAGCGGCTCACCGCATTCAGCAGTTCCATCGTCGCGGCGATCGCGGTGTTGAACACGCGCCGGCGCGCGATATCGCCGGTGACGCGCTCGAGCGTGTGGTGCGATTGCCGGCGCAGCTGCGCGGCGGCGGCGCTGAGTGATGCGTTGGGCGACGCGCCGGCCGGCGCGCCTGCCGCGCCCGCCACGATCTTGATCAGGCCCTGGTGCCGCTCGACCGGCGCCGCGCTCACATGCTCATGCACTGCCTTCCACAGGCGCCTGAGGAACCGGTACTGCCCCTGCACCCCTTCCTCGGACCATTCGAGCGTCTGCTCGGGGGGCGAGGCGAACATCATGAACAGGCGCGCGGTGTCGGCGCCGTATTTCTCCACCATGCTCTGCGGGTCGACGCCGTTGTTCTTCGACTTCGACATCGTGCCCAGGCCGCCCTGCTCGACGGGCGCATTGTCGTTCATCCAGATGGCGGTGCGCGCTCCGGCCGCGTCGGTGCGCAGCTCGACTTCGGCCGGATTGATGAACTGGCGCCGGCCCGCCGCGGGCTGGCGGTAATAGATGTGGTTCAGCACCATGCCCTGCGTCAGCAGCTTCGAGAACGGCTCGGCGAGCCTCAGCAGCCCCATGTCGCGCATCGCGCGCGTCCAGAAGCGCGAGTACAGCAAATGCAAAATCGCGTGCTCGATGCCGCCGATGTACTGGTCGACCGGCAACCAGTACTGCACGCGCTCATCGACCGGCGCGGCGTGCTGGTCGCTGCTGGCGAAACGCAGGAAATACCACGACGAATCGACGAAGGTGTCCATCGTGTCGGTTTCGCGGCGCGCGCTCTTGCCGCACTTCGGGCAGGCGCAGTCGAGGAACGCCGCGGATTTCGCCAGCGGATTGCCCGAGCCATCCGGCACCAGGTCTTCGGGCAGGCGCACCGGCAGGTCGGCATCGGGCACCGGCACTTCACCGCAAGCGGCGCAGTGCACCAGCGGAATCGGGCAGCCCCAGTAGCGCTGGCGCGAGATGCCCCAGTCGCGCAGGCGCCATTGCACCCGCTTCGCGCCGAGCTTGCGCTGTTCGAGCGCCGCGGCAATCTTGTCGACCGCCGCGTCGAAATCGAGCCCGGAAAATTCGCCTGAGTTGATCGTGATGCCGTGCGCGGCGTATTCGGGCAGCCATTCCGCGCCGACCTGCTGCCACGCCGCGCCCGCCGGCCGCACCACGGTCGGTATCGCAAGGCCATTGCGCTGCGCGAACTCGAAGTCGCGCTCATCGTGCGCCGGCACGCCCATGACCGCGCCCTCGCCGTAGCTCATCAGCACGTAGTTCGCGACCCACACTTCGATCGGCTCACCGGTGAGCGGATGGCTCACGTGGAGCCCGGTCGGAAGCCCGCGCTTCTCGAGCGTGGCGACATCGGCTTCCATCGTGCTGCCGCGGCGACACTCGGCCACGAACTCGGCCAGCGCAGCGCTGCGCGCCGCCGCTGCGGTGGCCAACGGATGCTCGGCCGACACGGCGACGAAGCTGACGCCGAACAGCGTGTCGACGCGCGTCGTGAAGACCTTGAGGGCGCCCTCGCCGCCGAGCGCCGCGCGCGTGTCGTCGGCATATGGAAACGACACATCACAGCCTTCGCTCCGGCCGATCCAGTTGGCCTGCATCGTGCGCACGCGCTCGGGCCAGCCGTCCAAGCCCTCGAGCGCGCCGAGCAGTTCCTCGGCATAGGCCGTGATGCGCAGGTAGTACATCGGGATCTCGCGCTTCTCGACCAGTGCGCCGGTGCGCCAGCCGCGCCCGTCGATGACCTGTTCGTTGGCTAGCACGGTCTGGTCGATCGGATCCCAGTTGACGACGCCGGTCTTCTTGTAGGCGATGCCGCGCTCGCGCATACGCAGGAACAGCCACTGGTTCCAGCGGTAGTAATCCGGGTCGCAGGTGGCGAGCTCGCGGCTCCAGTCGAGGCCGAAGCCGAGCGCCTGGAGTTGCCGCTTCATGTAGGCGATGTTCTCGCGCGTCCAGCGCGCCGGCGGCACGCCGTTGGCGATCGCGGCGTTTTCGGCCGGCAGGCCGAACGCATCCCAACCCATCGGCTGCAGCACGTTCAGCCCCTGCATGCGCATGAAGCGCGCCAGCACGTCGCCGATCGTGTAGTTGCGCACGTGGCCCATGTGCAGCCGGCCCGACGGATACGGGAACATCGACAGGCAATAGTACTTGCCGCGGCCGGCGCTCTCGCGGGCCGCGAACGTGCCGTGCGAATCCCAATAGTCTTGCGCGGCGCGCTCGACGGCGGCCGGATCGTAGCGCTCCTGCATGGGTCCTAGAATACACGAAGCGGCCGGCCCGCCTCTTGCGGAACCGGCCGCCGTGGTGGATCGCGGCGCCGCTCGAAGCGGCGGCCTGCGCGCAGCGCGCTAGTCGAGCTGCACGGTGACGATGCGCTGCTGGCTGACGCCCTGCGACGGGTCGTAGCTCTGCACCAGCAACGCGATCGAGCGGCCCGCCTTGCGAACCGCCTCGCGCAGCTCGGCGACCGAACCGACGCGCGTGCGGTTGGCGCCGAGGATGACCTCGCCGGCACGCAGTCCCGCTTCGGCCGATGGCCCGTCGGTGTCGGTGATGACGACGCTGCCGGTGGTGTGGAGCTGCGATTTCTCGGCCGCGCTCAGCTCGCGCACCGAGAGGCCCAGCGCGTCGAGCTTGTCGCTGTCCTTGCCGCCGGCGCTGGTGCGCGACACGCTGCCCTTGTCCTTCAGTTCCTCGACGATGACCGGGATGTGGCGCGTACCCTGGCCGCGCCAGATCTCGAGGTCGGCCTGGTTGCCGGGCTTGATGCCGGCGATGATCTCCGGCAGCTCGGAGGACTGCTCGATCTTGCGGCCGTTGACGCCGAGGATGATGTCTTCCGGCTTGAGGCCGGCCTTGTCGGCCGGCCCGCCGGCGTCGACCGAGCTCACCGCCGCGCCGCGCGGCCGGTCGAGCCCGAAGCTCTCGGCCAGCGCCGCGGTGACCGGCTGGATGGCCACGCCGATGCGGCCGCGCGTCACGTGGCCGGTGGCGGCCAGCTGCAGGCGCACGTTGTTGGCGATGTCGATCGGGATCGCGAACGACAGGCCGGCGTAGCTGCCGGTGTTGCTGTAGATCTGCGAGTTGATGCCGACCACTTCGCCGTTCATGTTGAACAGCGGACCGCCCGAGTTGCCCGGATTCACGGCCACGTCGGTCTGGATGAAATTCACGTAGTTGTAGCCCGAACTGCCGGGCACCGGGCGGCCCAGCGCGCTGACGATGCCTGCGGTGACGCTGTTCTGGAAGTTGAACGGCGAGCCGATTGCGATGACCCATTCACCGGGCCGCAGCTTCGATGGGTCGCCGATGCGCACCGTCGGCAGGTTCTTCGCCTCGATCTTCAGCAGCGCGACATCGGATTTGTCGTCGCTCCCGATCACCTTGGCCTGGAACTCACGCCGGTCGGTGAGCCGCACGGTGACGCGCGTGGCGTTGTCGACCACGTGCGTATTGGTGAGGATGTAGCCGTCCGGGCTGACGATGAAACCCGAGCCCACGCCTTCCTCGGGCGGTTGGTTGCGGGGCTGGCGGTTCTGGAACTGGCGGAAGAAATCGCTGAACGGATCGTTGTCGTCGGAGAACGGGTTGGAGAAGCCTTGCACGCGCTGGCGCTTCTCGACCACGGTGACGTTGACGACCGCCGGACCGACCTGCGCCACGAGGTTGGCGAAGTCGGGCAGGTTGCGCACCAGCGGCGTGGCCGGCACGGCGGTGGCGGCTGGGGGTTCATTGGCCGCGGCGGGAGCCTGCGGTGCCGCCGGGGCCGCGGTCGAGGCCTGCGGCGCGCAACCCGTCAGCAGCGTGACGGCCAGCACGACGCTGACCAGGCGGGGGGCAATGGACTCATGTGACATATCGGTAATGCTCCAAATCTTCAGGAAGTCGATGTATCAATGGGGTTGCCGCGCCGCCAGACGCTGCCGGCGGCAACGGCCAGGGCCAGCAGGATCAATGCCCAATCGCCGGCCCTGATATAGGGAGATAGACCGGCGCGGGGCACGACGGTTCCGCGCAACACGGCGCTGCGGTACTCGGGCGCCACCGCCACCAGCTCGCCATGCGGCCCGATGATCGCCGACACCCCGTCGTTGCCGGCCCGGAGCAGGTAGCGCCCCGCCTCGATCGCCCGCATGCGGCTGATCTGCAGGTGCTGGAAGCGCGCCGGCGAGTGCCCGAACCAGGCGTCGTTGGTCACGTTGACCAGCAGCTCCGAGCGCGCCACGAACGCGCGCTGCGCGCCGCCGAAGGCGTCTTCGTAGCAGATCGACGGCGCGATGCGCATGCCGCCCGCCACCAGCGGCGCCTGCCCTTCGACGCCCGGCCGGAAATCGGAATACGGCAGGCTCATCAGACGCAGCCAGCTGCGGACGAACGACGGCACCGGGAAATATTCGGCGAACGGCACCAGGTGCCGCTTGTCGTAGAAGGCCACGCCGGTGGTCAGCGCGAGGATCGAGTTGTAGTAGTCGACGCCGTTGTCGCCCAGGCGCACGACGCCCATCAGCACATCGGCCTCGTGCGCGCGCGCGGCGCCGTTGATCTCCGCCAGGAACGGCGCGATGTCGTTGGCCAGTTCGGGGATGGCCGCTTCCGGCCACACGATCAGGCGGGCACCCAGGGCTTGATCATTGAGAGATTGGTACAACCGCATGGTTGGCTCGCGGTTGTCGAGCTGCCATTTCTCGTCCTGCGGAATCGCGCCCTGCAGGATCGCGACCGGCACCGGCGCGCCCGCCGGGTGCGTCCATTCGATGCGCCGCGCCTCCGCGCCACCGAGCCAGATCAGCGCGAACACGGCGAGCGGCACCCAGCGCGCGCGGCCGCGCGCCTCGACGCCGGCGACCAACGCGCCGGCCTGCAGCAGCAACAGCGCCGATACCCCGTACACGCCGGCGATCGGCGCGTAGCCGGCCAGCACCGTGTCGGTCTGCGAATACCCGAGCGACAGCCACGGAAAGCCGCTC
>JAFEDW010000190.1 GCA_018241455.1 Pseudomonadota bacterium
TTGCGGCCCTCCCGCGCGGGTGTAGTTCAATGGTAGAACCTCAGCCTTCCAAGCTGATGGTGTGGGTTCGATTCCCATCACCCGCTCCATTTCGGGCGCGGTGATCGGAGGCGTGCAGGGCGGCTGAGATTTCGAGGTTCTTGCCCACGTAGCTCAGTCGGTAGAGCACGTCCTTGGTAAGGACGAGGTCACCGGTTCGATTCCGGTCGTGGGCTCCAGCCGACCGGCACGATGACTGCGGATTTCTGTTTTTGGTTTTTGTTTTTCTGGTTTGAATTTTTAATGGACGCGCATCACCGCAGGGGATGCGCGTTAATCCTGCGCGTAGCGCATGAAAATATTGAGGGTCTAGGCGATGTCAAAAGAGAAATTCGAGCGTAACAAGCCGCACGTGAACGTTGGGACGATTGGTCACGTGGATCACGGCAAGACGACGCTGACGGCGGCGTTGACGAAGGTGATGGCCGAGACCAACGGCGGCACGTTCATGGCCTATGACCAGATTGACAAGGCGCCCGAGGAGAAGGCTCGAGGCATCACGATCTCGACGGCGCACGTGGAGTACCAGAGCAAGGAGCGGCACTACGCGCACGTGGACTGCCCCGGGCACGCTGACTACGTGAAGAACATGATCACGGGTGCGGCGCAGATGGACGGGGCGATCCTGGTGGTCTCTGCTGCCGATGGCCCGATGCCGCAGACCAGGGAGCACATCCTGCTGGCCCGCCAGGTGGGCGTGCCGTACATCGTGGTGTACATGAACAAGGCCGACATGGTCGATGACAAGGAGCTCCTGGAGCTGGTCGAGATGGAAGTGAGGGAACTCCTCTCGGTCTACAAGTTCCCTGGGGACAAGACCCCGATTGTCGTGGGCTCGGCGTTGAAGGCGCTGGAAGGGGACAAGAGCGAGATTGGCGTGCCCTCGGTGGTGAAGCTCGTCGAGGAGATGGACAAGTACATCCCCGTCCCGAAGCGCGATATCGAGAAGCCGTTCCTGATGCCGGTGGAGGATGTGTTCTCGATCTCCGGGCGCGGCACGGTGGTCACGGGGCGCATCGAGCGCGGCATCGTGAAGGTGAACGATGAGGTCGAGATCATCGGCCTGAAGGCCACGCAGAAGACGATCTGCACGGGCGTGGAGATGTTCAGGAAGCTCCTGGATGAGGGTCGGGCGGGCGACAACGTCGGTGTTCTCCTCCGCGGCACCAAGCGCGAGGAGGTCGAGCGCGGCCAGGTGCTGGCCAAGCCCGGTTCGATCACCCCGCACACGGCGTTCGAGTGCGAGGTGTACGTGCTGACCAAGGAAGAGGGCGGGCGGCACACGCCGTTCTTCAAGGGCTACCGGCCGCAGTTTTACTTCCGCACGACGGATGTGACGGGCTTGATCGAGTTGCCGGCGAACACCGAGATGGTGATGCCGGGCGACAACATCAAGATGAACGTTGAGCTGATCGCACCGATCGCGATGGAGGAAGGCCTGCGCTTCGCCATCCGCGAGGGTGGCCGCACGGTGGGCGCCGGAGTGGTTTCGAAAGTCCTCAAGTGAACCGAAGAGTCGATTGATAGGCCAGTAGCTCAATTGGCAGAGCGGCGGTCTCCAAAACCGCAGGTTGGGGGTTCGATTCCCTCCTGGCCTGCCAGCCCCTCGAAGCGGGGCGAACTTTCGGGAAACGGCGGACACGAATGAACGAACAGGCTCAGGACCAGACAGCCAGCGGCGGCGCCGCCGGCACTTTGACCGTCGCGGTCGCGATCGCATTGCTGATCGCGGGCATCGCGGCGTTCTATCTGCTCGACACGCGGCCGGACTGGCAGCGCTGGAGCATCGCCGGCCTCGGATTGGTCGCCGCGCTCGGCGTGTTCGCGCTCTCGCCGATGGGCCGCCGCTTCTGGCAGTTCATCCTCGACTCGCGCGTCGAGCTGCGCAAGGTGGTGTGGCCGAACCGGCAGGAGACGCTGCAGACCACCGGCGTGGTGCTGTTCTTCATCGTGATCGCCGGTGCGTTCTTCTGGGTGCTTGATCTGCTGCTGGCCTGGATCACGCGCATGCTGTCGGGCCAGGGAGTTTGATCATGGCGCTGCGCTGGTACGTCGTGCATGCCTATTCGAATTTCGAGCATCGCGTGGCCGAGGCCCTGAAGGAGCGCATCAAGCGCGATGGCATGGAAGCGCGCTTCGGCGAGATCCTCGTGCCGACCGAGGAAGTGGTCGAGATGCGCGACGGGCAGAAGCGGCGGAGCGAACGCAAGTTCTATCCGGGCTACGTGCTCGTGCAGATGGAAATGGATGAGCAGACCTGGCACCTGGTGCGCGACGTGCCGAAGGTGCTCGGGTTCATCGGCGGCACCAGCGACAAGCCGGCGCCGATCACCGAGAAGGAAGCGAACCGCATCCTGCAGCGGGTCGAGGAAGGCGTCGACAAGCCGCGGCCGAAGGTGCTGTTCGAGCCCGGCCAGGTGGTGCGCGTGACGCACGGTCCGTTCAACGACTTCAACGGCGTGGTGGAGAACGTGAACTACGAGAAGAACCGCGTGCAGGTCGCGGTGCAGATCCTCGGGCGCTCGACGCCAGTGGAACTCGATTTCTCGCAGGTCGAGAAGGTTTGACGACAGATTTGGGGAGCCTCACGGCGTTTGCACCCAAGGAGCTAGATAGAGATGGCAAAGAAAGTCCAAGGCTACGTGAAACTGCAGGTGCCGGCGGGTGCGGCGAATCCGTCGCCGCCGATCGGCCCGGCATTGGGCCAGCAGGGCGTCAACATCATGGAGTTCTGCAAGCAGTTCAATGCGCAGACCCAGAAGCTGGAGAAGAACCTGCCGATCCCGGTGATCATCACCGTGTATTCGGACCGCTCGTTCACCTTCATCATGAAGACGCCGCCGGCCTCGGTGCTGATCCGCAAGGCGATCGGCATTGAAAAAGGCAGCGGCACGCCCAACACCAACAAGGTGGGCAAGATCAGCCGCAAGCAGATCGAGGAAGTGGCCAAGGCCAAGACCCCCGACCTGACCGCCGCCGATCTCGAAGCCGCCGTACGCACCATCGCGGGCAGCGCCCGCAGCATGGGCGTCGAAGTGGAGGGCTTCTGACATGCCGCACGTAGCCAAACGCCAGAAGGCGTGGAAGTCGAAGCTTCCGCCCGGCAAGCAGTATCCGATCGATGACGCGCTGAAACTGGTGAAGGAATTCGCGACCGCGAAGTTTCCCGAAGCGGTCGATGTCGCCGTCAACCTCGGCATCGACGCGAGCAAGTCCGACCAGCAGGTGCGCGGCTCGACCGTGATGCCGCACGGCATCGGCAAGACGGTGCGCGTCGCGGTGTTCACCAGCGGCAAGAACCAGGAAGCGGCCAAGGCCGCGGGTGCCGACGTGGTCGGCCTCGAAGACCTGGCCGAGAAGGTGAAGGCCGGCAATTTTGACTTCGACGTGGTGATCGCCAGCCCCGATGCGATGCGCGTGGTCGGCCAGCTCGGCCAGATCCTGGGTCCGCGCGGCCTGATGCCGAACCCGAAGGTCGGCACCGTGTCGCCCGATGTCGCCGGCGCGGTGAAGAACGCGAAGGCGGGCCAGGTGCGCTACCGCGTCGACAAGGCCGGCATCGTGCATTGCACGATCGGCAAGGCCACGTTCGAGGTGAACGCGCTGAAGGAAAACCTGCTGGCGCTCATGGCCGACCTGCAGAAATCCAGGCCGGCTGCCGCGAAGGGCATTTTTCTGAAACGCGTCACGCTGTCCTCGACCATGGGGCCGGGCGTGACCGTGGATCATTCGACTCTTTGACAAGTTTTGGTGCGGACCATGGGCGTGGCTTGCCACGCCCATGGCTTCCATCGAAGACCGCAGGCGGGCCGCACGCGGGGCCCTTAATGATCGTCTGCGCAGATGGTGAAACGAACCTACGGGAAACCTGTGGATCGTCCATCACCGTCAGGGCCGGCTCGCAGCGGTGGCGCTGGATGCCGGGTGTGATTGGACAACCAGGAGGTGTGGTGAATGCCACTTAATCTGGAAGACAAGAAGGCGCTGGTGGCGGAAGTCAGCGCGATTGCCGCGCAAGCGCAGTCGCTGGTGGCGGCCGAGTACCGCGGCCTGACAGTGACCGAGATGACCGAACTGCGTGCCAAGGCGCGCGGCCAGGGCGTGTACATGCGCGTGGTCAAGAACACGCTGGCGCGCAAGGCCGTGGCGGGCACGTCGTTCGAGAACATCGGTTCGGTGCTGAAGGGCCCGCTGGTGCTGGCGTTCTCGAAGGACGATCCGGGCGCGGCGGCGCGGCCGGTGAAGGCCTGTGCCAAGGACCACGAGACGCTGGTGGCGACGCACGTGTCGTTGGGCGGGCAGCTGCTGCCCGGCAAGGATCTCGATCGCGTGGCCAGCCTGCCGACGCG
>JAFEDW010000191.1 GCA_018241455.1 Pseudomonadota bacterium
GTGATCGAGCGCCTGCTCGAGACTGATCTGGTAATCCTCGAGGCCGAGGGAGAGCGCGCAGGCCGAGCTGGAACTGGCGATCGCCTGGAACCCGAGCCGCTCGAGCCGCCGGGCGCCGCCGATATCCCAGGGATTGGGCAGCAGGAAGCAGCCCTGGTTGTGCAGCGCGCGGAACCGTGCCCGTCGTTCGTCGAATGGTGTTGGCATACTCGTGCGCATCCGGCCGCTAGTGACGGTAACTCGGATCCCGGGCGTCGAGCATCGATTTCAGCTGCTCGAAGTGCGCGAAGGCCGCGTCGCCGTATTCGGTCCAATCGGCCGCGGTCCTGGCCGCGACATCCGGCGGCATGATGTTCAGCGCCTGGCCGCTCGAATACGCCAGCACCATGGTCCGGCTGGCGCGCTCGAAGAAGTACAGCAAGTCGAAGGCTTCGGCGACCGTCGGCGCCGTAACCGACACGCCGTGATTCCCCATCAGCAGGATCGGATGTGTTCCCAGGGCCGTGGCGATGCGCTTGCCCTCGGCATCGTCATCGGCGATGCCGCCGTATCCCAGGTCGACCCCGACGAGGCCGGTGAAGCGCGCCGTGTTCTGGTCGATCGGCTTGAACATCGGATCCTTGAGCGTGGCCAACGCCGTGGCGTAGGGTGGATGGCAATGCAGCAGCACCTGCGCCCGCGGCACCTGTCGGTGCACGGCGCCATGGATGCACCAGGCCGAAGGATCGGGCGCATCGGGTCGCTGCATCGTGGCCGGATCGCCGGCATCGAGCAGCAGCAGGTCGCTGGCGCGAATCGTCGCGAAGTGCTTCCAGCGGGGGTTCAGCAGGAATTGCCGGCCATCCGCCGAGACGCAGGCGCTGAAATGATTGCCGACCGCTTCGTGCCAGTTGAACTCGACCGCCAGCCTGAAGGCTGCCGCCAGGTCGACCCGCAGTGTCCACTCCGCGCTCATCGGTTCAGGCTCCCCTCGCAATGCCGACGCTGGCGCCACCGGCCGCGGCGATCCACATGGCATATTATGCTTGCCGACACCTCACCGCCATCGAGCATCCCATGCCGCCCGCGCCGCTGATCAATGAACAGTGGATCTACTGCAAACGTCCCGACGGTCCGGTCGGACCGCAGCATTACGAGCACCGCACCGTGGCGATCGAACCGACCGTCGCGGCCAACGAAGTGCTGGTGGAAGCGCGCTACATCAGCGTCGATCCGTACATGCGCATCCAGCAGGCTGCGCGCGACACCTATGACGTACCGCATCCGCTCGGCATCGTGCAGCGGGCCGGCACTGTGGGCCAGGTCCGCGCATCCGGCAGCGAGCGCTTTCGCGCCGGCGACTGGGTGCTCGGCTACGGCGGCTGGCAGCGCTTCCAGCGCGCCCATGCCGACGAGCTGCAGAAGCTCGATCCGGAGGAGGCACCGGTCACGACGGCACTCGGCGTGCTCGGCATGCCCGGCCGCACGGCGTGGTTCGGGCTGATGGACGCCGGCCGGCCCAAGCCCGGCGAAACACTGGTGGTTTCCGGCGCCGCCGGCGCCGTGGGTTCGCTGGTGGCACAGTTCGGCCGACGTGCCGGTTGCCGGGTGATCGGCATCGCCGGTGGTGCGCGAAAATGCCGATTCCTGACCGAGACGCTCGAGCTCGACGGCGCCGTCGATTATCGCGCCTGGCCCGATGCCGCCGCGCTGGCCACGGAGTTGCGGCGCCTCGCCGGTGGTGTCGACGTCTATTTCGACAACGTCGGCGGCTGGATCACGGATGCCGTCATCCCGTTGATCAAGCGCCGCGCGCGCATCGTGATCTGCGGCGCAATCAGCGAATACCAGGGCGGGCTGGACCAGCCCGAGCTGGGGCCGCGGCTGCTGCCACACATGCTGTACCAGCGGGCGACGATCCAGGGCATCCTGTCGCGAGATTTCCTGCACCGCATGGACGAAATGAAGGCCATCGTGGCGCCCTGGGTGCAACGCGGCGAAATCGTGTTCGAGGAAACCATCATCGACGGTTTCCGGGAATTGCCGGCGGCACTGAACAGCCTGTTCGAAGGCGCGAACCTCGGCAAGTTGCTGGTCAGGATCTGACAAGGAGCGGAGACGCACATGCACAAGAGCAGGTTGGCGGGATTCATCATCGACTGCAACAGCAACACCGAACTCGACGCGGCGGCGCGGTTCTGGAGCGGCGCGCTGGGCATGGAGATGCGTGAACTGCCGGGAGAGGAAGGCGACAAGTACCGGCGTCTCATCGATCCCGAAGCGCGGCTGCACATCGAGGTGCAGACCGTCTCCCATGCCAGCCGCGTGCATCTCGACATCGAGTCCGATGACATCGAGGCGGAGGTGCGCCGGCTCGAACAACTCGGCGCGAAGCGCGTGCAGCAAGTGCACACCTGGTGGGTCATGGAAGCCCCGACGGGACAGCGATTCTGCGTGGTGCGCGCGCAGGGCGAGGGGCTCGCGCAGCACGGCAAGGAGTGGGGCTGAGTCTGCGGCCTCAACCCGCCGGCGCGGGGCAGGCGTGCTCGCTGCGCTGCACGTGGAAGATGCCCTGGCGCGACTCGACCGTCACCTGCGATTCGACCGCCGCATTGGGCTGATCGCAGCTCGACTCGAGCACGCGCACCGGTTTCGTGCTGCGGAGCACGGCGTCCCATGTCTTTGCGTCGAGTTCGAGCGGATCATCGGGCGCATCGGCCGACGCGAACACATGCAGGCGCGCGTTGTACTTCGAGACGCCGACCAGCACCATGACATGCTTCCCGCAGCTCGGTGCGCCGACCTGCAGCAGGAACTCGCTGGCGCGGCCATCGTGGTTGTAGTCCGCGATCCGCATGACCGCAACGGCCGGACGCGCATGGACCCGGGCGAGGAAATTGAAATCCGATGCGTGGTGCCAGTCATCGTCCTCGTCGTGCGCCGAGGCGGGCACCGGCTGCCAGTGTTGCAGCACCGCGGCATTGGCCGCTGCGGCAATTGCACTGGTGTGGAAGAAACTGGTCAGGTCGAGCGTTTCCCGCGCCGCACCGCGGCGCAACCTGACCAGCGATAGCCTGCCCGCCTCGCCATAGGCGAACCCGGAACACGGGCAAGTCAAGGCCACAGTGACATCGTCGGGCCCGCAGGCTGTCGCCGGCAGTGTCGCCCATTCCAGTTTCCACGTTTCGTCGACGCCGTTGACCTGCACGACACGTTGTTCGCGCACCAGGTCGACGATATCGGCGCCGCGCACGGCGAAGGTTGCCAGGCTCGCGCCGGCCAGCAGCAGCACGCAGTTCGTACGGCGCACGCGGGCGGGGCTCACGACAGCAACAGGTTCTTGAGCGCGGCGACCGTGCGTTCGATCTCGTCCGCGGTGTTGTAGTGCGCCAGGCCGATGCGCAACACGCCTTCTTTTTCATCGAGGCCGAGGCGCCGCGCCAGCTCCATGGCGTAATTGTGGCCCGACCAGACGTTGATGCCCTGCGCGGCGAGCGCGCGGGCCAGCACGCTGTTGCGCTGCGTGCGATGCGTGATCGACACCGTTGGTACCCGGCGCGCCAGCATCCGCGCATCGGCGATGCCCTGCACCTCGACACCGGGGATCGCACGCAGGCCGTCGATGAGGCGTTGCGCCAGCGGCATCTCGTAGGCGGTCGCCGCCTGGTAGGCGCCGGCGATACGGTCGGCGAGGGTGCCCGCCGAGCCGGTCAGCTCGCCGAGCCAGGCCAGGTAATCGGCCGCCGCGGACACGCCGGCGAGCAATTCAGTCTGCGGCGTGCCGGTCTCGTGGCGCGCGGGCGGCAATTGCGGCGCGCAGCGCACCGCGTAGGCATAGGTCTCGGCGAGCAGCGCCTCGCGGCCCCACAATACGCCCAGGTGCGGACCGAAGAATTTGTACGCTGAGCAGGCGAGGAAATCGCAACCGAGTACCGCGACATCGGCCTTGCCATGCGGGACGAACTGGACCGCATCGACATAGACCAACGCGCCGGCCTGCTTCGCCAGGCGGGCCAGCTCAGCGACCGGGTTGATCGAACCGGTCAGGTTGCTGGCGTAGTTCAGCGCCAGCAGGCGGGTGCGTTCATTGAGGAGCGGCGCAAGCTCCGCGGGTTCGATGCGCCAGCTGTCGCGGTTGATCGGCAGCCAGCGCACCGTCATGCCGCGGTCCTCCGCGAGGCGCAACCACGGCGATACGTTGCCTTCGTGGTCCATCTGCGTGACGACGAGCTCATCGCCCGGTCCCCATTGGCGGCCGAGCGAGCGCGACATCTGGAAGGTCAGCATCGTCATCGACTGTCCAATGACGATCTCGCGCCCCGAAGCGCCGCCGAGCAGGGCGGCCATGGCCTCGTGG
>JAFEDW010000192.1 GCA_018241455.1 Pseudomonadota bacterium
CCGCGATTGCGCCTGCGCGCGCGCGGCGCCCCATGTTGGCCGCCACCTGGCCGCGCGCACTGGCTGCGAGCCTCGTCGTCGGGCTCGTGGGCCTGTGGGCGGGCCATCAGTGGAGCGCGCGCGGCGGCGGCGCCGACCAGTGGGTCGGCGCCTACGTGCGTTCGAACCTGAGCGCGCGCCCGCTCGACGTGTTGTCGTCCGATCATCACACCGTGAAGCCCTGGCTGTCGGCGCGGCTCCCGTACTCGCCGCCGGTGCCTGAAATTGCCGGCCCGGACGACGAGTTGCTCGGCGCGCGCGTCGATTACATCGAGCGCGCCGCGGTCGCCGCGCTCGTGTATCGCCATGGCAAGCACCAGGTCGATGTATTCGTGTGGCCGGCCGGCGCGAATCCCGAACCGGCCTCGGCGACGGCGCCGATCGCGGGATTCCACGTGATCGATACGCGAGTGCAGGATTTCAACGCGGTATTCGTGTCCGACATGGCGGCGCCGGAACTGGAAGCCTTTCGCGAACACTGGAGCGCGCTCGCCAGCGGCGCCGCGGCCGCGAAGTAACCGCGACGGCGTGCCGCGCGGCCGCGCGTGCCGCCGCCCCGGCGGTCAAAGATCGCTGCGATCGACGCGCAGCACGGTGCGCAGCAGCACATCCGCGCCGTTCGCGCAGTCGGACCAGCGCGACAGTTCCCTGGGCGAGTGGCTGATGCCGCCGATGCTCGGGATGAAGATCATCGCCATCGGCCCGAGCTGCGCCAGGTTCTGCGCATCGTGGCCGGCGCCGCTCGGCAAATGCACCGTCGGCAGCCCAAGCGATTTTGCGGCGGCCTCGATCTCACGCTGGATGCGCGGGTCCGCGAGTGCCGGCACATCGTGCAGCGCGCGCGTCATCGTGATCTGCGTGCCGGTGTCGTTGGCGATCTGCTGCAGCCGCGCCGCCGTCTCGGCGCCCAAAGTGGCGATCTTCACATCCGACAGGTCGCGGAACTCGACGCTCAGTTTCACCAGGCCGGGAATCACGTTCGGCGCATTCGGCAGGACCTCGAAGCGGCCCACCGTGCCCACCTGGCGGCCCGGCGCGCGCGTCGTGATCTCGCGCACCGCCTCGACCACTTTCGCGGCAGCCAGCAGCGCATCGTGGCGCTGGTCCATCGGCGTCGTGCCGGCATGGTTCGCGAAGCCGTGCACCTCGACGTCGTACTCGTCGATGCTGACGATGCCGTCGACGACGCCGATCGGAACCGCCGCTTTTTCCAGCGTCGCGCCCTGCTCGATGTGCAGCTCGATGTAGCAATGGAACGAGTGCGGCGCGCGCCGCGCCAGCGCGATGTGGTCCGGGTCGCCGCCGATCTTCCTGAGGCCGTCGCGCATGCGCACGCCGTTGAACGGGCGGTCCAGTGTTTCCGCCGGGATGGTCCCGACCACCGCGCTGCTGCCGATCGGGCCACCCTCTTCGTTCGACCACAGCGTAACCTCGATCGGATGGAGCGTCGTGATGTGCCGGTCATTCAACGTGCGCACGACCTCGATCGCCGACATCGATCCGACCTGCCCGTCGAAGTTGCCGCCGTGGGGCACCGAATCGATGTGCGAGCCTATTACGATGGGCTTGAGCGAAGCATTGCTGCCCGGCCGTGTGCCCGTAATGTTGCCGGCCGCATCGACGTGCGGATCGAGGCCGGCCGTACGCATCAGCTCCATCGCGTAGGCCCGGCCGGCGACGTCGGCGTCGGAGTAGGCCACGCGGCTGACGCCATCGGCGAAGCTTCCGCCGGCCGGGCGGCCGAAGGTGCTCAACTGCTCGAGCGTACGCTGCAGGTGCGCGGCATCGATGCGCGGCTCCGCGGGCGTCGCGCCGTCGGCGCCTGCGCTGGCGCTGGCGCTGGCGCAGATCGCGCCGCTCACGAGCAAAGTGGCCAACAGCATCGCGGCGCGTCGGCGCCGATCGAAGTAATGCGTCATTGCACTGCTCCAGGTTGCGGTACCGCGCCGTCGGCGTGGCGCCAGAGAATATAGCCGCGCCCGCCCGCGCGTTCGACGTGCCCGACGGCGGCGAATCCGGCCGCGCTGAGCCGCGGCTCATTCGCAACGGTCGGGGCGTTGGTTGCGGACCTGCGTTCGCCACGCAGGAAATCCAGCCATTGCTCGCGCGACCAACTGCCCGGTGCGAGGCTCACGACGAGCGGGTTCCGCGCCGGCTGCGCCGCGATCGCGTGGGTGTCGGCGGACTCGAGGCTGCCCCAGCTTCCGGCGGGCAGATAGAGCTGCGCCCAGGCGAGCGTGGTTTCGTCCGGATTCCACAGCAGCAACGGGTCCGTGCCGGCCTGCCAGGCGACGCGCTGCGCGAGCGATTGCAGGTCTTGCGTGCGGTTCACCGCGCGACCGGCACACAGCAAGCCCAGCGACAGCAGCAGGCACCAGGCGATCGCGAACTGCTGCAGCCGCGCGCTGACCGATGTGCTCGGCGAGCGCCGCGCCGCCGGAGCAAGACAGAAGCCCGCGCTCCACGCGGCGACGACCGCGGCCGTGCACGAACTCAGCAGGTACAACGGCCACGGCGCGCGCAGCACCGACCACTGCAGCGCGGCGTTCAATGCCAGCACCAGCAGCGCGAACAGCAACACCAGCACCGCCGTGCCGACCAGCACGCGGCGCGCCGCCTTGCTGTCGACGGCCAGGCGCTCGATGGCCAGCGCCATCAGCAGCGCGAAACCGATCATGCAGGGCGCGGCGTAGATGCTGCGCGCCGTCGCCGCCAGCGACAGCACCGCGAGGCCAGGGAATGCCGCGCACAGCGCAAAGCGCCAGGCGGCGCGCCGCGTGTTCGCAGCGCGCGCACCGCGCCACGCGGCTTCGAGCGAGTAGGCGGCGAGCACCGTCCATGGCAACAGGTACAGCGGCAGCTCGAAGAAATAGCGGCCCGGCGAGTTCCGGTGGCCGCTGGCGTAGTCGAATTTCGCTTCCATCGCGATCGGCAGCGCGCGCCCGGTGAGGTTGTTCCAGAACAGGATGCGCAGCAGGTGCGCGCCGTCGGGCTGCGCTGCGACCGCGCTTACCCACAGCGCGATGCAGCCCACCGGCACGAGCGCGCAGGTCCAGAATTCGACGCGCCACAACTCGCGCCAGCGCCGCTCCCAGGTGATGAACGCGAGGAAGGCCAACACCGGCACCAGCCAGGCGGCGAAATTCTTGCCGAAGAAGGCCAGCGTGAGCCCGAGGTGCATGAGTGCGTAGCCCAGCCAGCGCTCGCGGCGCGCGCTCGCGCCCTCGCCCTGGCCCGCGGCGCTGAGCGCGCGATACATGCCGGCCAACGCGAGGCATACGCCCGCGAGCAGCAGCGCATCGGTGTCGAGCCAGATCTGCACCTGGTACACCAGCATCATGGTTGCGAACAGCGCGGCCCCGCACCAGGCGGCTGCATTGGCGGCGGTGTTGGCTTCGGTACGATCGGTGATGCCGGCGCCTACGCGCGCGCCGAGCGCGCCGCGCAGCAGGGCCAGCACGGCGAAGAACGCCAGCAGCGCGTAGCCCAATTGCGGAGCGCGCGCCGCCGCGGGCTGCGCGCCGAACGCGCGCATCGCCGCGCCGGCGAGCCAGTAGGTCAGCGGCGGCTTCTCCGCGAACGAGGCGCCGCCGAGCAGGGGCAATGGCAGCGGCTGCGCGCTGACGGACAGTGCCAGTGCCGCCTCGCGCGGCTCATCCGGCGTCCAGTACACGCGGCCGAACAGGCCCACGCACCACAGCAGCGCGAGCGCTGCCAGCAGCCATGCGGTTTGGCGGTTCGGCAAATTCATGTGGGCCTGAGCTTAGTCGCCGGCGCGGCCGGAATCACGGGTTCATCGGCCGCGACCTTGCGCACGCCCAGGATCACCAGCGCGGCGCCGAAAAGCTGCAGCAGGCCGAGTTTCTCGCCGAGCATGAGCCAGGCCAGCAGCATCGTGATCGGGGGCCCGAGCGATCCGATCATCGCGGTGGTCGAGGCGCCGAGCCGGCGGATCGCTTCCGACACCAGCCAGATCGGCAGCACGGTCGAGAACACCGCCATCGCCGCGCTCAAGGCCTGCACCGGCCAGGGCTGCGCCACCAGCAGGCCGATGGGGCGAAGTGCGGCGAATTGCAGCAGCGAAGCGATGCTCGCGATCACGGTGGCCCAGGCCGCGACGCGCGCCGAACCGATGCGCGAGAGCACCGGCCCGGCGCGCAGCAGGTAGGTCGCGTAGCAGACCGCGCTGGCGAACACGAGCGCGCCGCCGAGCGCCACGCGGCCGCTGCCGGCGCGCACATCGTGCGTGACCACCAGTGCCACGCCGGCGTAGCACAGCAGCAACGCGGTCCAG
>JAFEDW010000193.1 GCA_018241455.1 Pseudomonadota bacterium
TTTGATCAGTTGACCCAGTTGCTTGGCAAATGGCACGACGACCCTAGGTTTTCCACTCCTTACGGTGCTCCGCTTGATCTCTCACTGAGACCTGAAGGCTCGTTTCGAACTTTTGACGACCTGATAGCGGCCTCCGGAACCGAGTTGGACCGGGAGACGGCAATTGCCGCCTTACGGGCAACTGGTTGCGTCGAACTGCATGCCAACAAATTCTTGCGCTGTACAACCAGATCGTTTTCGCCTGGGAAGGACATGTCGAGGATTTCTCGATTGGGCCGGATTGGTGCGGCTATGCATTCGAATTTTGTGCGCAATTTGATTCGAGATGAGAGCGAGCCCTCCTATTTCGAAAGAACTATGGTTGCGGATTTTCCCATCTCAGATGCTGGTCGAGATTTGATGCTCAGTCATTTGCGAATTGATGGTGAGGATTTCATCGATAGTCTCGACAAGTGGGTGTCCACAAAGGCAATTGACTATATGGACAAGGACGGTCGTCGATATGGCGTTACGACCTTCTTCTTTGAAGATACCGCCAAGCCTGCTGATCTTTATTCACGTTCACAAATTGAGACTGTGTTGAATAGTACCGGTGCCGCCAATTGAATTTGGGGCAAATCCGATGTTTGAGAGTTTTAAAGAGACAATAATGAAGACTACGAAATTTGCACTGGTTACGGCTGTCGCTCTGGGATGCGTCGGCGTTGTTGCACATTCCGCTTCGGCTGAATATGAGCTCCTGCTTTCTGGCCCGGTCGAAAGCGTCGATCGCACAGCTAACTCCATCACTGTATTAGGGCATCAGCTTACCGTGAAGGACGCGTCGTCGTATGCGCCGGGTCACTTGGTGAACGTATTTGGCGGAATACAAGCCAACGGGATCGCCAAGGCGGCGATTGTTCAAAACACCCAGACATTTGCGGCGAGCGGTGATCCCGTTTCTGTGCTTGGTGTGGTCCGATCTGTTGATCGATATAGCGGCCGAGTAACGGTGGATGGAGCTGTGGTTGATTACACGACTCTCCTTGGCAGTGCTCGCTTCGTTCTACCTTCTGTTGGCGATTCGATTCGAGTTGAAGGCATCCAGCCCAGCGGACGTGGCGTTGTCATTGCGAACCAAATAACAATGGCGGCGGGCGTATCCGGCAACGGCAACGCCCTTGGCGTGTCCGGCAACGGAAATGCGCTCGGCGTATCCGGCAACGGCAACGCTCTTGGTGTTTCCGGCAATGGACACAGTCTCGGTGTGTCCGGTAATGGGAACGCTTTGGGTCTTTCTCGCGCCGGTATAGTAATCAGATAGTTTCTCGAGCACGCCGATTGGGAAATCGGCGTGCATTTCCCCGAAAGCCGCGGCCAGCGCAGAATCCGTGCGGTAGACGCGCGCTACCAAATCTGTGTGATTTGGCGAGATATGTCGCATTGGTTGTCTCGTGCAATGCGACCAAAATCCCCGGTTTTCTCGTATTTGGCGCTCGAATTCCTGGTTACTGGCCTTCCGCGCGCTTTTACAATACCGCGAGGTTTGCGCTCAAAATGGTTTGCCTTCCAAGCGCTTCGACAATCTGAGGCGCACCGAATTTCCAAGGCAGGCCAGCGAATCACGAGCGCCGCCAAAAGGGTAAGTTGCGCCTAAGGGTCCAATGGTGGCCAAGTTTGAAGCTGATTCGTCGCCACGTGTGTTGGACTCGGGACGCATCAACTCTGTA
Organism: Pseudomonadota bacterium; assembly: GCA_018241455.1. Taxonomy (GTDB): domain Bacteria; phylum Pseudomonadota; class Gammaproteobacteria; order Steroidobacterales; family Steroidobacteraceae; genus FEN-1191. The sequence continues at coordinate 1,710 of JAFEDW010000193.1, forward strand.
GCCTATGGGGTGGCCGCTGGGGCCAGCCGCGATGTAGCCAACTATGAGAAGAAAGGCACGGGCCTCACAAAAGGCGCTGAGGAATCGCCGACTTGAGCTAGAGGTAGATGACCTCTTGGTTCCAATTGTCGAGTTCCTTCAAAGGTCTGGCTTTACGCCATCAGATCTTCAATCCGAGTGGCGTGCGGCAATACGCAAATGCGCGCATGCCAGAAAAGGAGTCAAAGTAGTCCGTATTGGATTTGACAAATTGGGATTAACTTTGGTCAGTCGTTGGCTTCGCGACCCGGCTTTTCTAAATCACGTCGGACGACCCGATGATTTACCGATACGCGGCAAGCGAAGTATTGAAAGCCTCCTAAAAGCCTGTGCCATCAGTCTGCCAGTGACCGCCGTCGTAAATTCGTTGGCTCGTTTTGGGACTGTAAGGCGGATTTCACCAAATCGATATCGACTTGTGCGTCGTTCAGTCAATTTTGAAGTACCACACTTCATCCCCTTTGAGCCAAGTTTCGAGTTTCTAATTGACGCTGTGCGCGCGTCGACCTGGGGATCAGGTATCGAACAAAAGAAACCGCGCCTATTCTGGCAAAATGTGGCAAGCAGCCGAGTTCCACGAAGACACGCGGCCGAATTCCTGAGATTTGCCAAGGATCGCGGTCTCACGTTTATGCACGAGATCAACGATTGGCTGGAGGCTCATGAGGGTGATTCGGGAACAGATGCGAAGAAAGGCGGTCCCAGCGGTGAGGCGCACCGGCTTGGGATTGGCCTTTTTGGAATTTGTTCAAACAGATAGCCGGCGCCAATATCAAAAGCGAACTAATTAGCAATACGTGTCCGTGCCAAGACAGAAGAATCAGGCTCAGTCCATTGCACCCGGAAGTGCTGGGGATATCAGCGCGCTGGCCCGCGCTTTGGCGCCCGTTGCCAAGCTCTGCATGAAGAGTGGCATGGGCGCCGGAGAGCTGCAAATAGCCGCCAAAATCGCATGCATTGGAGAGGCCGCGAAGAATGCGCGGCTTGGAAATCGCCTAAATCACTCACGGATCGCAGCGGCAACTGGCTTGACGCGCAAGGATGTTCGCGCCCTTGCGGGTCTCGTCAAATCCGGCAAAATTTCTGCCGGCCGAGAGGTAGCCAAGCAGCGCACCACCCGTGTGCTCCACGGCTGGCGAACCGACCCCGAGTATTTGGACCGTCGAGGGCACCCTGTTCGGCTCGCCATTCGCGGGCCAAACGTGAGTTTTCATTCCCTGGTGCGCCGCTATGGTGGCGACGTGACACCCGTTTCCGTGTTGAATGAGCTCGTCCGCAGTGGTGCGGTGTCGCGTGCGCCGGGCGGACACGTAGTGGTTAAAAAACACTCGCCGCGTGTGCGCGGATTTGGAAGTGATGTGGTAGCCGAGTTTACGGCGCGATTGCGTGATCTGGGTAATACGCTGGTCAACAACATCGAAGACGTAAAACACCCTATTTTTGTAGGGTTTTCAGAAATCAAGAATTTATCTCCGGATGAGGCCGCGCTGTTCCAGGAAACCTTCTCCGAGCGTGCTGCCTCGCTGGTTGATGGCGTCGAACGGTGGCGCACAAGCCAGGCGCGTATACGCGCCAAGGACCGGAAACAATCAGCGGAGGGAACGCGAGTTGGTATGGGTGTCTATCTTGTCGAACAACCACCCGTTCCAATCGTCGAACCAGCGAAGCGCCAGGCACAACGACGCACATCCGCTCGCCGAATCAAGAATCCTTCGTAGTAACCGCAAGCTCGTCGCGCAACGCGCGCCGCAGGATCTTGCCCACGTTCGTCTTGGGCAGTGAATCGCGGAAGTAGATGTGCCTGGGCATTTTGTAGCCAGTCAGATACTTGTGGCAGTGCTGCATGATGTCGTCCGCGGTCAGTGACGGATCGCGCTTGACGATGAACAGCGCCACGACTTCACCGGAGCGTTCATCGGCCTGCGCGACGGCGGCGACCTCGGCCACGCCGGGGTGGTGCGCGACCACATCCTCGACCTCGTTCGGGAACACCTTGAATCCCGAGACAATGATCATGTCCTTCTTGCGGTCTTCGATGAACACGTAGCCGCGGTCGTCCATGCGGCCGATGTCGCCGGTGCGCAGCCAGCCGTCGGGCAGCATCACCTTGGCGGTCTCCTCGGGGCGCTGCCAGTAACCGCGCATCACCTGGGGGCCGCGGGCGCAGATTTCGCCGGAGACGTTGATGCCGACGTCCTTGCCGTCGTCGTCGCGAATCGAGACCTCGGTGGACGGCAACGGTAAACCCACGGCGCCCGTAAACGAAACACCCACCAGCGGATTCACGCAGACGGCAGGCGATGCTTCGGTCAGGCCCCAGCCCTGCGTGACAACGCAGCCGGTGACCTGCTGCCACCTTTCGGCAACGGCGCGCTGCACCGCCATGCCGCCGCCGACCGTGGCGACGAGGCGTTTGAAGTCCAGTTCGCTGAATCCGGGCGTGTTCATCAGCGCATTGAACAGCGTGTTCACGCCCATGAAGAACATCGGCGGGTGCTTGCGCAACTCCTTCACGAAACCCTTGAAATCACGGGGGTTGGCGATCAGGTGGCCGGCGCCGCCGAGCGAGCTGAACAGCAGGCA
>JAFEDW010000194.1 GCA_018241455.1 Pseudomonadota bacterium
TGGTCGATCGTCAGGTGGGTGTGCGCATCGATCAGGCCCGGCAGCACGGTGTAGTCGTGTAGATCGACAACCCTTGCGTCCGCCGGCACCGAAATCTGCTGGCCGACTTCGGCAATGCGGCCGCCCCGCACCAGTATCATCTGCGGTCCCACGACGCGGCCCAATTCCGTGTCGACCATATGGCCGGCACGTATGACGGTCGCGCCCTCATCGGCCCGTGCGCAGCTGATGAGCCCGACCGCGAGCAGGAGCGATCCACAGGCAGCAAGTCTGGCGCTCATTGTCGAACTCCCATGCGCTTACCGACCAAGGTAATCATCGGGACTTGGCGGAGAGGGTGAGATTCGAACTCACGAAAGTCTTGCGACTTTGCCGGTTTTCAAGACCGGTGCATTCAACCGCTCTGCCACCTCTCCGGCGTTGCCGCGGCTCAACCGCCGATCTTACTGAAATCGGCGCGGCACCGCTTGGGTCGGGGACAACATGCGCGCAGGCGATGAACCGGGGCTAGAATCGCGGCGGCTCCACCGCCGACCACCTGACCCGAACGATCGAACATGAAGTGCTCATTGCCCTGCGTACTGGGAATCCTGCTGTGCTCGACCGCGGCGGTGGCCATGGAACCTGCGCCGGACGCGGCCAGCGCTGCGGTCATCGGCCGCGTTCTCACTTCGCCCGCGCTGGCGACCGACCTGCAACGGCTGGCCGATGGCGTCGGTGGGCGCGTCTCGGGAACACCGGCGATGGCGCGCGCGATCGACTGGGCGCTCGACGCCTTCCGTAACGCGGGTGTCGAGGCGCACACGGAAAGCTACACGATGCCGCTCACCTGGTCGGAAGGCGCAACACGGCTCGAGATCCTCGGCGACGCCGCGTTCCCGGTGTCGCTGGTCTCCGAGGGTTGGTCGGCGCCGACCCCGGCCGGCGGCATCGAAGCCGAGCTGGTGCACATCGGCAACGGCACCGAAGCTGACTTCGCGCGCGTGGGCAAGCGGGCGCAAGGCGCGATCCTGCTGGTCGATTCGTCCGTCATCGTGAGCTGGGACGATCTCGAAAGCGAATACGACCGCGCGGTGCCGCTCAAGCAGCGGGCCGTCGAGGCCGGCGCGCGCGCCGTGCTGTGGACCGCGGCGCGCGAGCGGCGGCTGTTGTACCGGCATACCGACACCGTCGATGGCGAGCTCTCGCCGCTGCCGATGGCCACCGTGGCGCGCGAGGATGCCTTGCGGCTGGCGCGGCTGGCCGACAACAGCGCGACGCCGGTGCGCGTGCGCCTGACGATGCCAAATGTGGTGGGCGGCCCTTTCCTTGAGCGCAATGTCGTCGCGGAGATCCGCGGTCGCGAGCATCCCGAGCAGGTGGTCGTGCTGGGCGCGCACCTCGACTCCTGGGATCTCGGCACCGGTGCGCTCGACAACGGCTGCAACGCCGCGCTGGTGATCGCCGCCGCGCGCGCCATCGCAGCCGCGGGCCTCAAGCCGCGCAGCACGATCCGCTTCGTGCTGTTCAGCGGCGAGGAAGTGGGGTTCCTCGGCTCGCGCGCCTACGTCGTGCAACACCGCGCCGAACTGGACCGCACGCGTGCCATGGTCGTGGTCGATTCAGGCGTGGGGCGCATCACGGGATTCACGCTTTCCGGGCGTGCCGATATCGTGGCGCCGCTGGCCGAACTGCTGCGGCCGCTCGCCGCATTCGACGCCGCGGCGCTGAGCCTTGCCGGGAGCCTCGGCACCGACAACGTGGATTTCATGCTCGAAGGCGTGCCCACGTTGAGCGCCGACCAGGACGCGGCCAACTACATGCCGAACTACCACGCCGCCTCCGACACGTTCGACAAGGTGGACCTGCCACTGCTGGCGCAGAACACGGCGTTCATCACGGCGACCGTGTTCGCGATCGCGGACCGCGCCGCGCCGCTCGGGCCGCGCCTGTCGCGCGCCGAGATCGCGAAGCTGCTGGAGAGCACGGGCCTCGACAAGAGCATGCAAGTCGGTGGGCTGTGGGAAGAATGGGCCGCCGGCCGGCGCGGGCGCGCGCCCTGAATCGAGCGTCAGCGCGCGGCCGATATCTTCCCGAGCCCGCCCATGTACGGGCGCAGCACTTCGGGCACGGTCACCGAACCGTCGGCGTTCTGGTAATTCTCCAGCACCGCCACCAGCGCGCGTCCGACCGCAACACCCGACCCATTCAGCGTGTGCAGGGGTTCAGGCTTCCCCGTCGCCGGATTGCGCCAGCGCGCATGCATGCGGCGAGCCTGGAAAGCCTCGCAATTGCTGCACGATGAGATTTCGCGGTACTTGCCCTGCGCCGGCAACCAGACCTCGAGGTCATAGGTGCGGGCGCTCGACGGGCCGACATCGCCGGCGCACAGTGCCATCACCCGATGCGGCAGTTGCAGCGCTTGCAGCACCGCTTCGGCATGCGAGACGAGCTCTTCATGCGCGCGGTAGGAATCGTCCGGGCGCGTGATGTGCACCAGCTCGACCTTCTCGAACTGGTGCTGGCGGATCATGCCGCGCGTATCGCGCCCGGCAGCGCCGGCCTCGGAACGGAAACAGGGCGTGTGCGCAACGAATTTCAACGGCAACGCCTCGGCGGCGATGATCTGCTCGCGCACCAGGTTGGTCACCGGCACTTCGGCGGTCGGGATCAGGTAGAACTTCTGCTCGCCGCGCACGGCGAACAGGTCTTCCTCGAACTTCGGCAACTGCCCGGTACCCTGCAGCGTGCTGCCGGCTACCAGGAACGGCACGTACACCTCGGTGTAGCCGTGCGTGCCGGTGTGCAGGTCGAGCATGAACTGCGCCAGCGCGCGCTGCAGGCGCGCCAGCGCGCCGCGCATCACGACGAAACGGGCGCCGGCGATGCGGCTGGCCGCCTCGAAATCGAGCCCGCCGAGGTGTTCGCCGATCTCGACATGGTCGCGGGGCGTGAACTCGAACTGTCGCGGCGCGCCCCAGCGGCGCAGCTCGACATTCGCGCTCTCGTCGCGGCCCTCGGGCACGGACTCGTGCAGCAGGTTCGGGAGCCCGAGTTGCCAATCGTTGAGCTCGGTCGTGATCGCCTCGAGCGCGCGATCGGCGTCTTCCACTTCGCGCGCCAGCGCCTCGCCGCGAGCCATCAGCGGTGAAATATCCTCGCCCTTCCCCTTCGCCTGGCCGATGGCCTTGGCGTGGCTGTTGCGCTCGGCGCGCAGCCGATCGCTCTCGAGCTGCGCGCTGCGGCGGCGTTCCTCGAGCGCGGTCAGCGCGTCCACATCCAGCTTGTAGCCGCGGCGCGCCAGGTTGCGCGCCACGTCGGCCGGCGAGGAACGCAGCAGTTTCGGATCGATCATCGCAGCTACTCTCTGGACTTGGGGTCGGCGGCGGGCTTGCCGCCCGCCCGCGCATTCTGATTGCGCTCGCGCAGCCGCGCCAGCGCTTCGCCGATCTTGAGCTCGAGGCCGCGCGGCGCGGGTTCGTAATAGCGCCTTTCCGGCAGGCCTTCAGGCAGGTAACGCTCGCCGGCCGCGAACGCGCCCGGCTCGTCGTGCGCATAGCGATAGCCGCTGCCGTAGCCGAGTTCCTTCATCAGTTTGGTCGGCGCGTTGCGCAGCTGCATCGGCACTTCGAGCGTACCGTAGCGTTCGACATCGGCCTGCGCCGCGCCGTAGCCGGTGTAGACCGCGTTGCTCTTCGCCGCGACCGCCATGTAGACCACCGCCTCGGCAATCGCGAGTTCGCCTTCTGGACTGCCGAGCCGCTCGTAGGCCTGCCAGGCCTCGAGCGCGATGGCCAGCGCCCGCGGGTCGGCAAGACCGATGTCCTCGCTCGCCATGCGCAGTACGCGGCGCGCGAGGTAGTGCGGATCGCAGCCGCCGTCGATCATGCGCGCGTACCAGTACAGCGCCGCGTCCGGATCGGAGCCGCGCACCGCCTTGTGGAGCGCGGAGATCTGGTCGTAGAACTGCTCGCCGCCCTTGTCGAAACGCCGTCGCCCGCCCGTCGCCACTTCACGCGCCTGCGCGGCCGTGATGAGGTGATCGCCGGCCGCGGCCGCCAGCCCGGCTGCCAGCTCGAGCATGCCGAGCGCGCGGCGCGCATCGCCATCGCCCGCCTGCGCCAGCAGCTCGAGCGCTTCCGGTGCGATCGACAATCCCGCATCGCCGAGTCCCCGTTCGTGGTCGGACAGCGCGCGCTCGATCAATCCGCGCAGGTCCGCGGCGTCGAGCGCCTTGAGCACGTAGACCCGCGCGCGCGACAGCAAGGCGCCGACGATCTCGAACGAGGGGTTCTCGGTGGTCGCGCCGATGAACACCAGCGTGCCATCCTCG
>JAFEDW010000195.1 GCA_018241455.1 Pseudomonadota bacterium
TGACTCCTCGTCCCGACTCGTTATATCCGAACGAATATATCGTGACCGACGCAGGTGCACGTGGCAAGCGCCGGGTGCGTTTGTGCGCGCGTGGCGCTACAGTCGCGGCCCTGGGAGAACCGCTTATGACGCATATCGACACGCGCATTCGCATTCACTTCGACAGCCGGCTCGCCATCGGCCCAGGCCGCATCGAACTGCTCGAAGGCGTGCAGCGCACCGGTTCGCTGTCGCAGGCCGCGCGCGGCATGAAGATGAGCTATCGCCGCGCGTGGCTGCTGATGCAGAGCCTGAACGATTCGCTCGCCAGCCCGGCGAGCGTGGCCGCCAAAGGCGGCCGGCGCGGCGGCGGCGCGACCGTGACGCCGCTCGGCCGCGACCTGATTCGCGCCTATCGCAGCTTCGAGACGCGCGTGGCGCACGAAAGCCGGCGACGCTTCCGGCCATTCGCGCCAGCGCTGCGGAAACGCGGGTCGCATCGATGATCGATCCGCACGATGCGCAGGCAGTTCAGGCCTGGCGCAAGCTGGAGCGCGCGCGGCTGCTGGCCGCGCGTACTGCGCTGGCTGCGGACTATCGCGCCGCGCAGACCCGGGCGATCGCTGCCGAACTCGATCGGCGTGTTGCATCGCGCACCGGCACGATCGTCAGCGTCTACTGGCCGATTCGCGGCGAACCGGACCTGCGGCCTTGGATGCACGCAGCCTGCGAACGCGGCCTGCGCATCGCGCTGCCGGTGGCCGTGGCGCTGCGCCAGCCGCTGCAGTTCCGCGAGTGGCGGCCCGGCGCCCCAATGGCGCGCGGCCTGTGGAACATCCCGCATCCCGCCGACGGTCCCGAGGTGGTTCCCGACGTGCTGCTGGCGCCGGTGGTCGGCTTCGACGCCGCGAACTACCGGCTCGGCTACGGCGGCGGCTTCTTCGATCGCACGCTGGCGAAGCTCGGTGGTGCGCCCTTTGTGCTGGGCGTCGGCTACCCCGAAGCTGCGATACCGACCGTCCACCCGCAACCCCACGACATCGCGATGCACGCGATCGTCACGGGCAAGTGAGCAGCAGGCGCGCGCGAGGTCGTTGCGGGAGACTCGCGCACGCAGGCGCAGTATCTGATCAGCCCCGCGTCCGGGTCATGGCGATGGAGCGCCGCGCGGGCCACCGCTCAGCGCGCATAGTCGAGTTCGAGCCAGATCTTTCGCGTCGAAGTCGCGTAGTGATCGGCGTGATAATTCGCGAGTTTCACCAACGCCGTGTAGCGCTTGTGCTTGCCGGCTAGCTGCAGGTCGTATTCCCTGCCGTAATGCGTGCCGAGCCGTACGGCGCTGAAATCGTGATACACAGCCGTGCCAGTCAGCGTATCGAACGCGCCGACGTTCTTCGCCGTGTAGCGCAGCGTGCCATACTGGCACTCGAGCCCGTCGGGTGGGGTCGTCAGGAACTTGTCGTCCCAGCCGTCGAAGCGGTGAAGCGTGGCGAGCGGTGTCGCGAAGCCCTTCACGCCGTCGCCTCCCAGGCGTTCCGCGCCCGCACCCAGACTCCACGGACCCAAAGTGCCGATCAGTTCCGCGGCAAGGTAATCGACGCTGTAGTCGAGCGGGTTGCCGGCCCGCTCGCGCTGTCTTGCGTACGAACCGCTATAGGCGAATACCCGATCGCCGGAACGGCGTTCACCGGCGAAGCGCAGCCCGAGCGTGCCTGACGAGTCGCGCGGCGCCTGGTCGAAATCCAGCAGGTAGTCGAAGGCACTGAGCTTGCCGAACCCGGTCTCCCACCCGACGTTCAGCAGGTAATTGCCGCCGGTATACCGGCCAACCGGCGAATCGCTGCCAAATACACGGTTCACCTGGTCGAAAAAACTCGCGTCGATTGTCAGCCGCGCTTGCGGGTGAACGACGACCCGCACTGCGTCGAAACTCTGCTGGTTTTGCCGCCAGCCCGAATCGCCGACGAAGCGTTGGTCGTCGAGATTGATCACCTGGCGGCCGAGCGTTATGAGCGTGTGCGGCAGCGAGCCGTTGGTCAGCGCAAGCCGATTGATCACGGTATTGCGCGGATCCGCGACGACCGGATACTGCGTGCGGCCATTGGTGGTACTATTGAAGTCTTCGACCAGCGGTGCGTTGACCGAAGCCTCAGCGAGCAACGCGGTATTCCAGGCCTTGCCGGTCTCGAAGCCGATCCGGGCACGAGCAGTCAGCGCGTCCGCGTTGCGCGCGATCCCCTCCTGGTCGACGGCCTCCCAGCGCAAGCGCGCATCAAGCAGCAAGCGCGAACCGTGCAGCGCATTGCCCAGAGCCGCATTTCCCTGGGCATCGTCGGCGCTCGCAGCGGCATGCAGCCCCGTTACCATCAGCAGGGCGGCCACACCGGCCGCGATTCGGGACTTGATCATTTGGTGTTCCGGTTCATTTCGGCGCGCAGATTAGTGCCCGCGACAGACTGTGACTCTAGGTAGATTTCCGTAAGAATCAGGTCGGATGGAGGTCCACAATTCTTTTGATGTGCAGGCCAACCAACGGCTTGGTAACAATCGAGGGTAAATGAACATGCTGCGAACCTTCTGCTACTGCTGCGTCGGCGCCGTGCTCCTGACAATCGCCGGGGGCGCCCGCGACGTGGCGCGGGCCGCGGACGCCGACACCGCCGATGCGCTCGGGCCACCGATCCACGCCGTGCTGACTTCTCCGCCGAACGTGCCGCCGCCGACGATGCGCGACCACCCGGCGCACGTGATCGTCGAGCTCGAGGTGCGCGAGGTCGAGAAGGAAATCTCCGAGGGCGTGCGCTACACCTTCTGGACCTTCGGCGGCACCGTGCCCGGCAGCTTCATCCGCGTGCGCCAGGGCGACACGGTGGAGTTCCACCTGAAGAATCATCCCGACAACAAGATGCCGCACAACATCGACCTGCACGGCGTGATCGGGCCGGGCGGCGGCGCGGCCTCGAGTTTCACCGCTCCCGGACATGAATCGCAGTTCACGTTCAAGGCGATGAACCAGGGCATCTACGTGTACCACTGCGCGACCGCGCCGGTGGGCATGCATGTCGGCAACGGCATGTACGGCCTGATGCTGGTCGAGCCGCCGCAAGGACTGCCGCCGGTCGACCACGAGTACTACGTCATGCAGGGCGACTTCTACACGGTCGGCAAATACCGCGAGAAAGGCCTGCAGCCCTTCGACATGCAGAAGGCGATCGACGAGCGGCCGACTTACGTCCTGTTCAACGGCTCGGAGAGTTCGCTGGTCGGCGATCGCGCGCTCACCGCCAAGGTCGGCGAAACCGTGCGCCTGTTCGTCGGCAACGGCGGCCCGAACCTCGTGTCTTCGTTCCACGTGATCGGCGAGATCTTCGATCGTGTCTGGTACGAGGGCGGTACGCATTTCCAGGAAAACGTGCAGACCACCTTAATTCCTGCCGGCGGCGCCGCGATTGCCGAGTTCCACACGCTCGTGCCCGGCAGCTTCGTGCTGGTCGATCACTCGATCTTCCGCGCCTTCAACAAGGGTGCGCTCGCGATCCTCAAGGTCGATGGTCCGCCGAACAAGGCGATCTATTCCGGCAAGGAAGTCGACTCGGTGTACCTCGGCGACAAGGCGCAGGACCTGGCGGTGGTCAGCCGCGTGACGAGCTCCGCCGAGAAGGGCACGCTCACCGTCGAGCAACAGGTCAAGGCCGGCCAGGTGCTGTTCGCCGGCACGTGCTCGGTGTGCCACCAGGCCAATGGCCACGGGCTCGAAGGCGTGTTCCCGCCGCTGGCGGGTTCCGACCTGCTGGCCAATGATCCCAAGCGGGCGATGCACATCGTGCTCAACGGCCTCACCGGCAACGTCACCGTGAACGGCAAGACCTACAACTCAGTGATGCCGCCGATGAGCCAGCTCAATGACGACGAGCTCGCCAACATCCTGACGTACGTGACGAACTCGTGGGGCAACAAGCCCTATCGCTATACCGCGCAGGAAGTTGCCGCAACCCGCAAGGCCACCGCGCGGCCGCCCGGCGCGGCGCACTGAGTCGCGATGCTCGATATCCGGCGGCATGGGCTCTGCTTCGCCGCACTGCTGCTGCTCGCGCCGGCCACCATAACGCTGGGCGCGGAGCCGCGCGCACCATTGCCGGGCGGCGAGTTCGTCCCGGTAATGCGCCCGGCGCCCGCGCCTGCGCCGGCGAGCGTGCGCATTGCGCCGTTCGAACTTGATCGCGTGCCCGTCAGCAACGCGGATTTCCTGTTGTTCGTGCGATCGCACCCCGAGTGGCGCCGCGATCGCGTGCCCGCGCTGCTGGCCG
>JAFEDW010000196.1 GCA_018241455.1 Pseudomonadota bacterium
AGCGGGCGCAACGCGCTCTCCCAGTAGGGATTGGGCAGTGAGCGCGCGTCGAAGACGAAATCGGCGTCGCCCGGGATGCCGTGCTTGAAGCCGAAGGATTCGAGCTGCAGCGACAGCCAGCCGGACGCGCGCCGGTCGATGCGCCGCTGGATCTGCTCGCGCAACTGGTGCACGCCGAGCTGCGAGGTGTCGAGCACCTGGTCGGCGCAGGCGGCGATCGGCTCGAGCAGGCGCCGCTCGCTGGCGATCGCCTCGCGCAGGCTCTCGCCCTGGCGGCTGAGCGGATGCACGCGCCGCGTCTCGGCGAAGCGGCGCAACAGCTCGGTGTCGCCGGCGATCAGGAACAGCACCTCGCATTCGATGCCGCTGCGCCGCAGTTCGTCGACCAGCGTCGGCACCGAGCCGATTTCCGCCTCGCTGTTGCGCGCATCGAGGCTGATCGCGGTGCGCGCGTAGATCTTGTCGCTGCTGCGCACGCTGTGCGCGATGAACGGCTTGAGCAGCGCCGCCGGCATGTTGTCGATGCAGTAATAGCCGAGGTCCTCGAGCATGTGCAGTGCCACGCTCTTGCCGGCGCCCGACAGGCCGCTGAGGATGATGAGTTGCATGCGGCTGCCGGTTCCGGTGGGCGCTACAGGCGCGCGCTCTTCTGCGCTTCGGCGGCGTGGTGGTCGGTGATCTTTTCCTTGTGCTTGCGCACCAGCCGCTCGAGCTTGTCGGTCAGCGCGTCGATCGCGGCGTACATGTTCGCGTCCTCGGCCAGCGCGTGCACGCTCTCGCCGCGCAGGTGCAGCGTCGTCTCGGCGCGCTGCACCAGTTTTTCCACGGTCAGCACGCAGTGCGCGTCGAACACGTGGTCGGAATGGCGCACCAGGCGCTCGAGTTTCTTTTCGACGTAGTCGCGCATCGACGCCGTGATCTCGACATGATGACCGGTAACGCTCAGACGCATGGGGCTGCTCCTTTGTCGTGGATGCACTGTCAGGTTCTCGTTCAGGTCGCCGGGCTGGTAGCCTTGACGGCGTCGCGGCGCCGTTCGTTCGAGGGCGCGAGCCGCATCGACTCGCGGTACTTGGCCACGGTGCGGCGCGCCACCGGCACGCCGGCGCTGCTCAGCAATTCGGCGATGCGGCTGTCGCTGAGCGGATTGGCCGGGTCTTCCTCGCGGATCAGCTTCTTGATCTTGGCGCGGATCGCGGTCGAGGAGTTGCCGGCGCCGCCGCTGGCGTCCTCGACCTTGCTGGAAAAGAAATAGCGCAGCTCGAACACGCCGCGCGGCGTGTGCATGTACTTGCCCGAGGTGATGCGCGACACCGTCGATTCGTGCATCTCGATCGCCGCCGCGATGTCGCGCAGGATCATCGGCTGCATGTGCTCCTCGCCCTGCTCGAGGAAGGCGCTCTGGCGCGCGACGATCGAGCGCGCCACCTTCAGCAGCGTGTCATTGCGGATCTCGAGGCTCTTCAGCAGCCAGCGCGCTTCCTGCAGTTGCGTGCGCATCGTGGCGTGATCGCTGCCGCGGCCGATCAGGTCGGCGTAGCCCTGGTTGACGCGCACCTTCGGCAGCGTGGACGGGTTGATCTCCACCGACCAGCCGCGCGCCGTGCGGCGCACGAACACATCCGGCACCACGTACTCGGGCGCGGCGGTGCTGAACACCGAGCCGGGGCGCGGATGGCAGGCGCGCACCAGCGCCAGCGCCGCCTCGAGTTCCTCGTCGCTGGCATGCAGCACGCGCCGCAGCGCGGCAAGTTCGCGGCTGGCGACCTGCTCGAGGTGATCGCGCGCCAGCAGGTGCGCGGTCGCCAGTCCTGGCGTGGCCGGATCGAGCAGGTTGAGCTGCATCGTCAGGCATTCGCCGACCGTGCGCGCCCCGACACCCGAGGGGTCGAATCCCTGCACGATCGAGAGCACCTTGGCGAGTTCCTCGCCCGATGCCTCGATCTCGGGACGGAGCGTCGCGGCGATTTCCTCGAGCGTGTCGCCGAGGTAGCCGTCGTCGTTGATCGCATCGATGATCGCGCGGCCGATCGCGTGTTCGCGCGCCGTCAGTTGCGGCAGTTCGAGCTGCCACAGCAGGTGTTCGCGCAATGTCTGCCCGCTGGCATCCGCGATGTCCTGTTGCCGGTCATCGTCGCCCGGGCTCCACGGGTTCTCGGCCGGGCCGACGCTCTGGTCGTTCCAGCCGTCGTCGACGACCTCGACGTTGACCTCGGGCTCGGGCGCCGTGTTCTCGCCGCCCATCTCGGTCGTGGCCAGCGGCTGGAACGCCGCGGCCTCGGCCTCCTCGTCCTGCTCGAGCATGACGTTGCTTTCGAGGGCCTCGCGGATGTGCGCCTGCAATTCGATCGTCGGGAGTTGCAGCAGCCGGATGGCCTGCTGCAGCTGCGGTGTCATCGTCAGCGATTGGCCCAGGCGGAGCTGCAGGGAAGCTTTGAGCAATGCGGCGGGGCCTCGCGGGGGTCTTAAAGTCGGAACGTCTCGCCCAAGTACACCTCTTTCACCTCGGGGTTGGCAAGCACTTGTTCCGCGGTTCCGGAAGCGATTACAGTGCCCCGATTGACGATATACGCGCGTGCGCACACCCCGAGGGTTTCGCGCACATTATGGTCGGTGATCAGCACGCCGATGCCGCGCGCCGCCAGGTCACGGACGATCTGCTGGATATCGGCCACCGACAGCGGATCGACGCCGGCAAACGGCTCATCGAGCAGGATGAACCGCGGGCCCGCCGCCAGCGCTCGGGCGATCTCCACGCGGCGCCGCTCGCCTCCCGACAGCGACATGCCGAGCGTGTCGCGCACATGCGTGATATGCAGCTGCCCGAGCAACTCCTCGAGGCGCCGCGCGCGCTCGGGCTTGTCGATGCCGGGCACCAGCTCCAGGATCGCCATGATGTTGTCGGCGGTCGACAGGCGCCGGAAGACCGAGGCTTCCTGCGGCAGGTAGCCGAGGCCCAGCCGCGCGCGCTGGTCGATCGACAGCGGCGTCAGGTCGCGCCCGTCGAGCTGGATGCGGCCACCGTCGGCCTTCACCAGCCCGACAATCATGTAGAAGGCGGTGGTCTTGCCGGCGCCGTTGGGCCCGAGGAGCCCGACGACTTCGCCGGTGTGGATCTCCATCGACAGCGCGCGCACCACCTGGCGCGTGCCGTAGTGCTTGTTCAGCCCGGTGGCGCTCAGCGTGCTCACGGCGATTTCGGCGCGGTGTTCGAAGCCGCGGGCGTGGCCGGTGCGGCCGGCGCGGCGGGGGCGGGCGGTGCCGCGGGGGTGGCCGCGCCTGCATTGGCGGGTGCCGTGGCGTTGGGGCTTGCCGCAGCCGGTTTGCATTTCTGCTGGAAGGTGCCGCGCACCCGCTCGCGGCTGGCGCCCGCGACCGGGTCGAGGCTCTTGAGGCTCTTCTGCACCAGGTTGTAGATGAATCCCTCGCCGTGGATATCCTTGCAGCCGTCGGACAGCTGCACGTCACCGCGCAGCCGTACCTCGCCGCCGGCGACATTGTCGTACTCGATCGTGTGCGCGCTGCCGTGCACGTTGCCGAGCGGCACCGCCGCGCCGCCCGCGGCGCCGCCCGGCGGTGCGTTTTCTTCGAACGTGGCCGGTTGGCCGTCGAACATCGCCGCCGTCATGTTGCTGGATTCGAAATGCACCGTCGCGTTGTCGGCCGCCAGCTGCCCCTGCGCGAGGCGCGAGGTCACGCCCCCGGAAAGATTCCAGGTGCTGTCGGCCGTGTCGGTCGATGCGGTCTCGGCGCGTCGCGCGCGCACCAGCAACGGACTGCCGCCCTGGTACAGCACCAGGTCATTGAAGATCACCTTGTCGCGCCGGTACTCGACATCGCCCGCGCACAGGCACAGCGTACCGGCCTTGCACGCAGGCCAGCTCGCCTGGTTGTCGGCGTTGCAACCGGACGCCGTGCCGATTTCGTCCGCAGCCGCGGCTACCGCGCCCGGGACGATCGCCGCGAGCCACAGCGCCAGCAGCCAACGCGTTTGCGTGGATTCAGACATCACTGCCCCGTGCGCGCGATTTCGCCATGCACTGGCGATTTTAGCCGCAGCGCATCGGTGTTCATATCGGCGTGCAACCCGTTCGCCCACAGCCGGTTGCGTCCCCATTCCATGGTGACCGCGTCGCTGGTGTCGGCGGTGCGCGCCTGCATGTCCACGTCCAGGCTATCGGTGCGCAGTTGCAGCGGCACCGAGCCGGGCCGTTGGGCCTGCGCCACGACGCCGCCCTGCAGGCTGATCTGCTGCGCCGCCGGTGGCAGCACGCCGCGCGCGGCG
>JAFEDW010000197.1 GCA_018241455.1 Pseudomonadota bacterium
GCCGAAGCCGCCGCGGCGGCGAACCTGCTCGGGCGGCGGCTCGGTCCGTATGAGATCGACGCCCAGATCGGTGGCGGTGGCATGGGCAGCGTATGGCGCGCGCGGCGCGCGGACGGGCGCTTCGAGGGCCGCGTCGCGGTCAAGCTGCTGAACGCAGCGCTGGTCGGGCAACCGGCCGAACAGCGCTTCATCCGCGAAGGCCATGTGCTCGCGAACCTGCAGCACCCGCACATCGCGCACCTGCTCGATGCGGGCGTGGCCCCCACCGGACAGGCCTATCTGGTACTTGAATACATCGAGGGCGAGCGCATCGACCAGTACTGCGAGACGCGTGCCCTGAACACGAAGGCGCGGATCCGCCTGTTCCTGGACGTGCTCGCGGCCGTCGCTTATGCGCACAGCCAGTTGATCGTGCATCGCGACCTCAAGCCCTCGAACATCATGGTCACCGACGACGGCGTCGTGAAGCTGCTCGACTTCGGCATCGCCGCGCTGCTGGCGCCGGACGACCCAGCCGCCGCTGCCGCGCTCACCGCCGAAGTGGGCTCCGCATTCACGCCGGAATACGCGGCGCCCGAGCAGCTGCTCAACGGGCCGGTGACGACCGCAACGGATGTCTATGCGCTGGGCCTGGTGCTGTTCGTGCTGCTGGCGGGGAGACACCCGCACGCCGGCGCCGGTGCCTCGGCGGTCGAACGTATCCGGACCGTGGTCGACCGGGATGCGCCGCTGGTGTCACAGGCCGTACCCGGCACCGCCGTCGCCCGCACACTGCGTGGTGACCTTGACAACATCATCGCCAAGGCGTTGAAGCGCGAGCCGCTCGAGCGCTACGCGACGGCGGAGGCGTTCGCCGACGACCTGCGGCGATTCCTCGCCAGCGAGCCGGTCAGGGCGCGGCCCGATTCCTTCGGATATCGCGCCAGCAAGTTCGTGGCGCGGTATCGCGGCGGCGTGATCACCGGCATGCTCACCGCGCTGGGCCTCGTCGGGCTCAGCGGCTTCGCG
The DNA here is from genome assembly GCA_018241455.1 of Pseudomonadota bacterium. Taxonomy (GTDB): domain Bacteria; phylum Pseudomonadota; class Gammaproteobacteria; order Steroidobacterales; family Steroidobacteraceae; genus FEN-1191. The sequence continues at coordinate 1,009 of JAFEDW010000197.1, forward strand.
TGGCTGCAGATGCGCGAGGCCCAGGCGCAGCGGAACGAGGCGCAGGTGCAGCAGCATCGAGCCGAGACCGAGGCGGGGTTCGTGACGCTGATGCTCGGCGCCGTCGCGGAAGACAACAAGCCGGTGACGATGATCGAGATACTCGATCGCGGCCTGGCGCTGCTCGACCAGCATTACGGCGACGATCCGCCCTTCGTCGTGCACACGCTGATCAATATGTCAGGCCGGTTCATGGACGCGGGCAACACCGACAGGGAGTACGCGACGCTGCGCAAGGCCGAGCAACTTGCGAGGCAGTCGGGCGACCCGGCGCTGCTGGCCGAGGTGCAGTGCGATACCGTCGAGACCGAAATCGCAGCGGGCCGGATGACCGAGGCGGCGGCGCGCCTGCGTGACGGTCAGCAGGCACTGGCCCGTCTCGCCGCACCGGACCCCTCGCTGTCGGTCGAATGCCTGCACGCGGCCGGTTCACTTGCCGACGCCAACGGCGATACGCAGCGAGCCATTGCCAGCGTGCGGCAGGCAGTCGCTACGCTGGAGAGCGCCGGCATGGCGGGCGGCGGCAGCAACCAGTATCCGGGCCTGCTGTCGCACCTCTCCGTGCTGTATCGCAAGAGTGGCGACGGCAAGCAGGCGCTCGCGTATGCCCTGAAGACGCTGCAAGCCTTCGAGGCCGCGGGCCGTGGCGAAAGTGCCGGCGCCAATTCAGCGTTGCACAATATTGCCGGTGCACTCAGGGACTTCGGCGAAATCCGCGAGGCGCTGGCGCGCGAAGCGCGGGTGGTGAACCGGCCGCAATCGACCGATGCGTCCCAGGCACTGCATCCTGCGGTCAGCGCGGCCTACGGAGACCTGTTGGTGCGCATGGGCGAGCAATCGACAGGTCGCGCGTGGCTCGATCGCGCGGTCAGGGACGCGGCGATGACCGGGAACCTGAACTTCGAATTGGGTGCGCGTCTCAGGCGTGCGCGCTTGCTGGTGGAACAGCATCGGCTGGCCGCGGCCGCAGCCGACCTGGCCGAGGTCGAGCGCCGCGTGCGCGGCCAGGAAACGCTGTTTCGCGAGGTCGTCACCGGAGCGAGGATCGTGCGCGCCGACCTGCAACTCGCCAGTGGCCGGCCCGACGCGGCCGCGGCGACGCTGGCGCCGTTGCTCGCCGCGGTCCCGCGCCCGCTGCAGGCGACCAGCGCAATGTATTACCAGCGTGCGTTGCTGCTGGGCAGCCGCATCGAGTTCGCGCGCAAGCATCTCGACGCAGCAGGGCGCCTCGCGGGTGACGCGCTGGAACTCGCGCGCCTCAAGGCCCGGCGGCCCGAGGCGAGTGCCGACGTCGGCGAGGCCTGCCTGGTGCAGGCAGCTATCATGCGCAAACAGGGCGCAAGCGCCGGGGCAGCCGAGTCGACGCGCTGTGCGATCGAGTCGCTGACCAATGGGCTCGGTGCTGCGCATGCGCTGACGCTCGAGGCCAAGGCACTGGCGATCTGAGCCGCGCCGAGAGTTCACGTCAGCACGGCGGTGGAGGGAAGCATGTCGATCGTCTACGCGCTCGAGCCGGAATTGTCCGCGCAGGAATTCCGCGATGTGCTGGTGAGCTCGACGCTCGGCCCGCGCCGCCCGGTCGATGAGCCCGAGCGGCTCGAGCGCATGCTGCGCAACGCCGATGTCATCGTCACGGCGCGTGATGGCGCGAAACTGGTCGGCGTTTCGCGCGCGATTACCGACTTCGCGTTCTGCACCTACCTCTCGGATCTCGCCGTCGACCTCGCCTACCAGCACCAGGGCATCGGCAAGCGGCTGATCGCCGAGACGCGCGCCGCTGCCGGCGATTCCGCCTCGCTGTTCCTGTTCGCCGCGCCGGCGGCGGAGGGGTACTATGGCAAGGCCGGCATGAATCCGATGCCCAACGGCTGGGTGATCAAGCGAGCACGTTAAGCGAGACAGCGCATGGTGGCAGCAATCAACGAAGACCCGACCGCGGGCGGCTTCAACGGGCTGAAGCAGGCGGAGCGCACGCTCGAGAGCACGTGGTATTTCGATCCCGCGCACTACCAGCGCGAACTCGCGCGCATCTGGCGGCGCAACTGGATCTACTTGTGCCGCGCCGACTCGCTCCCCGCGGCGCCGTCGTTCCGCAGCTTCACGATCGGCGACCAGCCGATCATCGTCGTGCGCGATCGCGACGATACGCTGCGCGCATTCTTCAACACCTGCCGGCACCGCGGCTCCACGTTGTGCCCGACGGCCGAAGGGCGCCTGGCCACCGGCCACATCACCTGCCCGTATCACGCCTGGAGCTACAAGCTCGACGGCACGCTGGCGAAGATGCCCTCGGTGCGGCCGGAAGGCTATCTCGACACGAAGCAGCTCTCGCTCTACGGCGTGGCGTTGCGCAACTGGCGCGGCTTCATCTACGTGCACCTGGGCGACCCGGCGCAGGCCGGCGAGGGCCATTTCAACGAGAACCGCGGGCTGTTCGGGAACTGGCCGCTCGAGGAACTCGTCGTCGGCCGCACGCTGACGAAGCGCCTGGCCTGCAACTGGAAGATCTTCTGGGAGAACTACAACGAGTGCCTGCATTGTCCCGGCGTGCATCCGGGCTTGAGCAGCCTCGTGCCGATCTACAAGCGCGGCATCATGGAACCGCGCGACGACCCGCAGTGGCGCTCGTACGAGGGCAAGACCGACGCGCTGTATGCCGGCGGCCTGAAGGCCGGCGCGCAGACCTGGTCGGTCGATGGCAAGCCGATCGGCCCGACCTTCCCGCGACTGACCGACGAGGAGCGGCGCCTCGGCTACCACTACATGACCAGCCTCCCGTCGCACTACCTCGTGCTGCACGTGGATCACGTGCGTTCCTCGCGCCTGCTGCCGCTCGGCCCCGAGTCGATGGAGCTCGAGATCCAGTGGCTGTTCCCCGCGGCGACGCTGGCTGATCCGTCGGTCGACATTTCAAAAGCCTGCGATTTCTCGGCGCAGGTGATGAGTGAGGATGGCGCCGTCTGCGAGCTCACGCAGCGTGGGCTCCATTCGGCCCCACACCAGCAGGGCTACCTCTTGCCCGAGGACTACGACGTGTTCCGCTTCCAGCAGTGGGTGCGCGCGCAGCTGGGCTGAACCGTACCGACGCCAACACCAACATCGCAGGCGCGCCGTGCCTGCCGCGTCGCCGCGCCGCCATGCGAACCAGCCGCTTCATGGAGGTCTGCCTACGAGGGCTGCAAATAAATAAAGCGTTACATGTACGCGCGTACATG
>JAFEDW010000198.1 GCA_018241455.1 Pseudomonadota bacterium
CCCATTGCGATGCCCACATCGGCTGCGGCGAGGGCGGGCGCGTCATTGACGCCGTCGCCTGCCATGGCGACGACGCGTCCTGCGTCGCGCAACCGTCGGATCACTGCGTGCTTCTGCTCCGGAAGTACCTCGGCCTCGACGTCTGCGATGCCTAGCTTGCGCGCGATGGCGTTCGCGGTCGTTCGGTTGTCACCCGTGAGCATCACGATGCGCACGCCATCTGCCGCCAGGCTTGCCAGCGCCGCGGGTGTCGACGCCTTGATGGGATCGGCGACGGCGATCAGGCCCGCGGCCCGGCCTCCGATTGCCACGAACATGACGCTGGATCCCTCGCCGCGGAGCTGCTCGGCGATTGCCAGCAGCGCGGCGAGGTCGATGCCGATATCGGCCATGAGTTGCCGATTGCCGATCGAGACTGACTCCTGTTCAATCTTGCCTCGTACGCCACGACCCGTGAGCGAAGCGAAGTCGCTGACGGGTTTCAGTTCCAACCCACGGTCGGCTGCTGCCTTCACGATTGCCGCGGCAAGCGGATGCTCGCTGGCACGCTCGAGACTCGCGCCGATCGAAAGGAGGCGAGTCTCGCCGAATCCGGCCGCGCAGTGGATGGCCACGACGCGGGGTTTACCTTCCGTCAGCGTTCCGGTCTTGTCGACCACGAGTGTGTCGACCTTCTCGAGACGCTCCAGCGCCTCGGCGTTCTTGATCAACACGCCGGCCGCCGCCCCTTTGCCGACGCCGACCATGATGGACATGGGCGTGGCCAGGCCCAGGGCGCAGGGGCAGGCAATGATCAGCACGGAGACCGCCGCGACCAGGGCATACGCGAGCGCAGGTGAAGGGCCCCAAATCATCCAGGCGCCAAAGGACAGCACGGCCACGACGATGACTGCGGGCACGAACCAACTCGCCACCACATCGGCCAGCCGCTGGATCGGGGCTCGACTGCGCTGCGCGTCCGAAACCATCTGCACGATGCGGGCCAGCAGGGTTGCTGCGCCCACTTTTTCCGCGCGCATCACCAGCGTTCCTACACCATTGATCGTGCCGCCAATAACGTGGCTGCCCGAAGACTTCTCCACTGGCATCGACTCGCCCGTGACCATTGATTCATCGATGGCGCTGGATCCCGCCGTGATCGTGCCATCGACCGGCACGGCTTCGCCGGGACGGATGCGCAGCGTGTCTCCGGCCTTGACCTGATCGAGCGGAACGTCTTCTTCCTTCCCGTCGGCCTGGAGCTTGCGGGCCCGCTTCGGCGCGAGGCTGAGCAACGCCCGGATGGCGCCACCGGTCTGTTCGCGCGCGCGCAGCTCCAGTACCTGGCCGACGAGCACGAGCACGGTAATGACGGCAGCCGCCTCGAAGTACACCGGAACGAGTCCGTGCTCGTTTCGCAGCGTGGCGGGAAAGATCTCCGGCAGGAAGGCGGCCGCCAGGCTGTAGACATAGGCCGCACCAACGCCGAGCGCGATGAGGCTGAACATGTTGAGCGAACGCCGCATCACCGAAGCGTAAGCACGCTGGAAGAACGGCCATCCCGCCCAGAGAACCACCGGGGTCGCAAATCCGAGCTGCAACCATTGCGACAGCCGGGGTGCAACCACATGTCCGAGACGCGCTGCCCACAGGTGCGCGCCCATCTCCAGGGCGAACACGGGCGCGGTCAGCAGCGCGCCGATCCACAATCGTCGCGTCATGTCCTGCCGCTCACCACTCGGGGCATCTGATTCGGAAGGCTGCACCGGCTCCAGTGCCATGCCGCAGATCGGACAGCTTCCCGGTCCGATCTGCCGCACCTCCGGGTGCATGGGGCAGGTGTACATCGCTTCCGCTCCGGGACGAGCCGCGGAAGATTGTGGTGCGCTGCCGTGATGATGCGAGCCGTCGCCGGTGCAGCAGTTCATGGTTGATTCCCGGTCATTGCCAATGTCGTGGCGACATTCTAGGCTCCGTACTCAGGTACGGAGTCAAGCGATGAATCGCAGCAGGGCCACCGCGCACGACATTTCAAGACCACGAGCCGCCAAAGTGCCATCGATGACCATCGGCCGGCTGGCGGCCTCCGCTGGCGTTGGGGTGGAGACCGTACGGTATTACCAGCGGCGCCGCTTGCTGCCGATACCGGCGACGATGGGGGTTCGCCGCTATACGGCCGATGTGCTGGAGCGGGTGCGGTTCATCAAGCGTTCCCAGGCGCTCGGGTTCAGCCTCGAGGAGGTGCGCGAATTGCTCCGGCTCGAAGAGGGCGGTACGCGGGCCCAGGTTCGCCGGATCGCGGGTGCGCGGCTGGCAGGCGTGCGTGCAAAGCTCGCCGCGCTCCATGCCATGGAGCATGTCCTGTCGCGGCTGCTCGACGAATGTGAAGCTGCCGCGCCCAACACGCAGTGCCCGATCATCGCCGCATTGGCGACTGGCGACGACGCGGTGGCCCGGGCGTAGGAGAGAAATCCGTCGCCCCTCATGCCGCTTGACATTACGATAAAACATGAAATATCGTACGCCGATGAGATCACCGCAAGCCGTCGGCGCGCTGGCCGCGCTGGCCCACGACCATCGCCTCGCGATCTATCGCCTGCTCGTCCAGAGCGGGTCGACCGGCCTTTCGGCGGGCTCGATTGCGGCGCGCGTCGGGATGCTGCCATCGTCGTTGACGTTCCACATCCAGTCGCTGCAGCGGGCCGGCCTGGTAACCCAGACGCGCGTCAGCCGACGGCTGATGTACGCGGCGGATTTTTCGGCGATGAACGGCCTGGTTGCCTACCTGACGGAGAATTGTTGCGGTGGCGCGCAATCCTGCGCGCCCGCGTGCAATCCGGTCAAAGCCAGGGTCGGCGCCATCAAACAGCGGAGGGTTGCATGAAGCGTTTCCACGTGCATGTCTCGGTCGATGATCTGCAAGCGGGCATTCGCTTCTACTCGACCTTGTTCGCCGCGCAACCGGCGCGCGTTGAATCGGACTACGCCAAATGGATGCTCGAGGATCCGCGCATCAATTTCGCCATATCGCAGCGCGACGGAAAGAACGGTGTCGACCATCTCGGCCTGCAGGTCGACGAGGCCGCGGAACTGCGGGACCTGCACGGCCAGTTGCTGGCCGCCGATGCCGCGCTGGTCGAGCAGACGGCTGCCGCGTGTTGCTATGCGACCTCTGACAAGTACTGGATCACGGATCCCGCCGGGGTCGCGTGGGAGACGTTTCATACGCTGGGTGCGATACCCGTGTATGGCCATGACACGGCTGTCACCAAAGCCAAGGGCTGCTGCGGCCGATGATGGTTGAGCGCGCTTCCGCATCGGACCTGCAGGCCATTCGAACACTGTTGGCTGAAGCGGGTCTTCCGGTCGACGACCTGGGCACCGCTGACGTGAGTTTCTGGGTCACGCGTGACGCCCTGGGTATCCTGGGTGCAATCGGCGTGGAGCGATTCGGAACCTCGGGGCTGCTGCGATCCCTGGTCGTTGCGCCTCGCGGGCAAGAACGCGGCGTCGCGTCAGCGCTGCTCCTGGAACTCGAATCGTCGGTGCGTTCCAGCGGACTCGAGTTCCTGGCGCTGCTCACGCAGACCGCGGCGCCCTTTTTCGCCAAGCGTGGCTACGTGGTGACGCCGCGCGAGCAGGTGCCAGTGCGGGTGCGGCAATCCAGCGAATTCGCCACGCTCTGTCCGGCCTCCGCGGTCTGCATGTCCAAGGCGTTGTAGCTTCCGCAACCGACGCGACACGCGATGGCCGAACGAAAGTACAACGTGCTCTTTCTGTGTACCGGCAATTCGGCGCGCAGCATCCTCGCCGAGGCGATCGTCAACGAAAGATGGGGCAGCCGGTTCCACGGGTTCAGCGCCGGCAGCCACCCCGCAGGCCGCGTCAATCCGGGCGCCATCAGACTGCTCGAGCATCTCGGGTTTTCGACCCACGCGTTTCGCAGCAAATCATGGGACGAGTTCGCGCAGCCGGACGCGCCGCCGCTCGATTTCGTGATCACGGTCTGCGACAACGCCGCTGGCGAGGTGTGTCCCGTATGGCCCGGCAAGCCGATGACGGCCCACTGGGGCGTGCCCGATCCGGCCCACATCGAAGATCCGGTCGCGAGTGCAACGGCGTTCGCTGAAGCCTTTCGGCTGCTCGCACGCCGCATCGAGCTGTTCGCCAATCTCCCCATCGCGACGCTCGACAAGCTGGCGCTCGGCAACAGGTTGCGTGAAATCGGCCGGGCGACGGAATGAGCGTGTT
>JAFEDW010000199.1 GCA_018241455.1 Pseudomonadota bacterium
CCCGCCGTTCTCCGCCACGTGGTTGTGATGGATGCGCAGGTTCGGGTTGGCCGCGTCGACCGGCTCGTCGTTGGCGTCGAGCAGCAAGGGCTGGCCGACGCGGATACCCGCGGCATACGGTCCCTGGTTGTTGGTGAGGATGTTGTTGCTGATCTCGAGCCCGGCGGCGTAGCCGTTCACGAGGATGCCGGCGGCCTGGTCAGCGCCGGTCACCTGCAGGCCGTCGATGCGCGCGATGGCGCGCCCGAACACGCCCTGGCGCGGCGCGACGAGGATGCCGGCGCCTTCCTCGTTGAGGAACAGTCCCGTCCCCGGCGTATAGCCGCAGGGCGCGGTGGCGCTCGGCGTGTTGTTCGGCTGGCCCGGCAGCAGCCCGATCTGCTGCGTGCAGTTGGCCAGCGCGTTGAGCTTCTCGCGCCACTGCGCGATCTTCTCGGTCGGCGACTGCACCGGATTAATGATCACCGAGGAAGCGCCCCAGCCCTGCAGCCGGATCGGCTTGGTGATCACCAGCATCTCGGCATAGGTGCCGGGCGCCACCATCACCATGTCGCCGGCGTTCGCGGCATCGATCGCCGCCTGGATCGACTGGCCGGCCGACACGGCGCGCACGGTGGTCGGCGCCTGGCCCTGCTGGTCGATCGTCAGCGTCAGGCCGTGCACGGTCTCGAGTCCGTTGCTACGGACGATCTTCAGCTGGCCGCTGCGCACGGGCTGCCCGCCGATGGTCGCTGGCACGTTGACGGTCAGCTCGGCATTGGACCAGGAGACGTTGGCCGCCGGCACCTGCTGGTTGCCGATCCACACCTGGCCGGCCGTGGTGCCGAAGCCGAAGTCACGCGTGACCATCGTCAGGTTGTTGTTCGGCGAAGTCGGGTTTGGGCTGTCGACGCGCGGTGCGCGCGGATCGGGCACCTGCACGTTGCCGAGCGAATGGATCACCAGCGAGCGCGACCCGCCGGCGCTGATGTACGGCCCGGCGCTGCCGACGGTCGCGAAGTTGATCACCGGCGTGCCGCTGAGGTAGTCGCAGTCGAGCTGCCAGTTGTTCGGGCCGACGAAGGCCGCGATCGGCAGCACCGGCGTGTCGAGGTAGGTGGTCTGGCCGGGCTTGAAATCCAGCGTGTAGCAGAACTGCGTGTATTGCCGGTTGTGGAAGGGTTCGGGTTTCCACTCGCCCAGCGCGTTCTGCGTGGTCGGCGCATTCAGGCAGACCTGCAGCATGTTGGGCGAGACGCCCGAGGGCATCGGCGTGTTGATGCGATAGGCGCTCGGCACGATCGCGTTGTAGGTGCCCCAGCGATCGGTGTAGGTGTGGTACACCTCGTTGCCCATGTAATCGCGCACCGACACCGGGATCCACGACGGCGCCATCTTCTCGCCGAAGTTCGGCGAGCGCGGATCGAACTCGTTGGCCAGGTCGTTGAGCACGAAGCCCTGGATGTGGCCGGTGATCGGCGTCTCGGTGAACATGAAGAAGTCGGCGGCGGTGTTCTTGCCGTCGGCGACGAACACCTGGCGGAAATCGCAGCCCGGCCGGTTGCCGGTGTAGCGCGGATCGGTGTCGACGCCCGGGAACAGCGTGAGCTGGTCCGGCACGAAGTGCGGCGCGGTGCCGGTGTTCGGGCCGCCGACGCACAGCGGCGGCAGCGCCTGCGGCGAGACCGCCATCGTGTCGCCGAAGTCGACGTTCTTGTCCTCTTCCTGCTGGATCTCGTAGACGTCGCCGTAGCCGTTGGCATCGGCGCCGGGTGCGCCGACGCCGAGGAAACCGCGCGGCGCGATCGCCTGCACGACGTAGTAACCGGGCTGCAGCGCGAGCGGCGTGAACGGCTTGCCGAAGGCGTAGCCGCCGTCGAACACCGCGGGGCGCACCTGCGAATAGTTGCGCAGGCCGTCGTAGCACTTGCCGCCCTGGTAGAAGGGATCAGGGAAGAATCCCGGGCTCTGGTTGTCGGGGCAGCCGGTCGGGAGGTTGTCGTCCCAGCTGTCGGTATGCGCCGCTTCGAGCGCATCGTGCAGCTGGAATACGCCATCGCCGTCGCGATCGATGTCCTCGAGACCCATCGACCCGCCGTCCTGCCAGCCGAGCGGATAGTTGTCGACGTCGGCGAGCAGCAGCGGATCCGTCGCGCTGGTGACCGTACCGCGCGAGAAAGTGCCGTCGCCGTTGTCGACCTTGTGGTAGGTCAGGCCATCGGCGTCGGCGTAATACAAAGCCAGCGCGACGCGCGGGATGCCGGGCTCCCACGTTTCCGCCGCGGCGAAGCGCGGATCATTCTCCGCGCGCGTCGTCTGGTAGTAGACGACGCCGGTGATGCCGCCGTTCTCGCCCGGCCCGTAGGCCTGCTTTCCCCACTCGAACACATCGGTGGTGCCGAGGAATCCGTTGTAGCCCTCGAGCAGCGGCGGCGCGACGATGCCGTCGGGATTGGCCGCGTCCCACTGCGCCTGCTCGGTGCGCGTCTGGCAGCCGGCCACGCCGCCGACATTGCAGTTCGAACCGCCGTCGGCCGGATCCTGGAGCTGCGGGTTCAGGTGGCCGTGGCCGATGTTGCCGGGCCGCTCGTTGCCGGGCACCGAGCCGTCGAGCAGTTCGCCCTTGACCGGCCCGCCGGTATCGACGGCGACGGTGACGCCGGTGGCCTTGTAGCGCGCGAAATCCACTTCGGCGACCAGCCAGCTGAAGAACGGAAAGATCTCATCGAATGGCAGGTAGCCGGTGGTGTCGGTCGTCGACGAAGCGTAGATGCTGCCGTCGCGGTAGCGCAGGTTGATCGTCTGGTCCGGAATGCCGGCTTCGTCCGCGTCACGCAGGCCATCGCCATCGGTGTCGTTGAACACCCAGTGCTCGTGCGCGCCGAACCAGCGGAACACCGGCACGTCGGCCGGCGATGCGGCATCGACGAGCGGGTCAGGCGTCGCGCCGCCGACGGTGACGGTCTGGAAGGCGATGATGTTGTCGAGGTAACGGTCCCACACCACCAGCTGGTAGGTGCCGGGCGCGACATTCGGGATCGAGAATTCGCCGGTCCCGAAATCCGCAGGCTTCGCGATCAGGCCGCGCGTGCCGGTCGCGTCGTTGAGGCCGACCCAGGCGCCGGTGAGCGGATGGCCCGCATGGAAGGAGTAATCCGGCGCGCGCGACATGTGCATGTTGACGATGCGGCCGGAGATCGTGTGCGTGCCGTTGAAGACGTAGCCGGGCTGGCCCGGCTTCGGGAAATCGTTGAGCGTGGCGCTCGGGTTGACGAAACCGTACTCGGAGTGATGGCCGGCGGGCCCGAACTCGGCGAAGTAGCGCGGCTCGTTCGCCTTGACCCAGTTGTCGAGTCCGGGCGTGCCCTCGATCGTCGAGGTCTGCACCCAGCCCTTGCCCGCGGGCGGCACCATCTGCATGCCGTACTTGCCCGGCGCGATGTTCTTGACCAGCACTTCGCCGACCGCGAGGCCGTAGGGATTACGCGCCGGGTCGTTGACCTCGGCCGTGGTCATCGTGTGCAAGGTGCCATCGCCCAGGCGCAGCACGACCGGATTGCCCTCGGCGTCGACATTGCTGCCGTCGTACACCGTGCCGAGCGGATTGCCGAAGGTGTCGGTGTTGAGCTGGCCGCCCATGTCGTAGATGAACACCGCGAAGCCCTCGAGCGGCGCCTCGGCGTCGTCCCACGTGCCGTTGATCGGTGCACTGTCCTGGAAGGCGCGCGCGAAGATCTGCGCGGTCGGCGTCGGCTGCGTCGGCACGGTAATCGTCAGGCAACCGCCGTTCGGGCAGCTCCCCGGCGTTGGCGCGAAAATCTCGGGGGTGATCTGCCGGCCGCTCATCGTATAGCGGCCGCCGTTCGCGTCGTGGTCCGGCAGGATCGAGAGGAAGTAGCGCGCCGAAGTGTCAGGCACCGTCACGGCCGCGATGCCGTTGCCGCTCGAGCGGCCCTGCGCCACCACGGTCATGTGGCTCTTGTGCATGCTGAGCGCGAGCGTTTCGGTGGTCGTCGCGTCGCCGGGCGTGACAGCGTAGGTCGAATCCTCTTCGAGCAGCCAGCGAAAACCCACGTCGATGGGTGCGGTCGCATTCGGCGCCTTCACCGTCACGTTGACCGTGCCGGGTGCGGCGAGCGCAACGCCCGCCAGCGGCAAGCCGGCGAGCCATGCGCCGGCGGCCAGTGCAGTGACGCGAACCCAGCGTGCGAGATTTTTATTGGTGCCGACCATCTTC
>JAFEDW010000019.1 GCA_018241455.1 Pseudomonadota bacterium
CAATGCGATCGTCGGCGGCGGCTCGCGGCTGCGCGCCGGCGAAATCAGCCTGGCGCACCGCGGCGTGCTGTTCATGGACGAGCTGCCCGAGTTCGACCGGCGCGTGCTCGAGGCCTTGCGCGAACCGCTCGAGTCCGGTGCGATCACGCTGGTGCGCGCGGCCGACCGGCTCGAGTTGCCGGCCGAGTTCCAGCTCGTCGCCGCGATGAATCCCTGTCCCTGCGGCTACCTCGGCGACGATTCGGGCCACTGTCGTTGCGGGGCGCGCCGCGTGCAGCGTTACCGCGATCGCATTTCCGGTCCGCTGCTCGATCGCATCGACCTGCACGTCGAGGTGCCACGCGTCGATACCGTCGAGCTGCACCATGCACCGGCCATGGCCGCCGCGACGGCCAGCGTCGCGGGGCTCGCCGCGCAGGTGCGGCGATCGCGCGAGTTGCAGTACGCGCGCCAGCGCTGCTGCAACGCGCGGCTCGATCAGGCCGGGCTGGCGGCGTATTGCCGCACTGCTCCGGCGGCACAGGCGTTGGTGGAGCGTGTCAGCGAGCAGCTGCGGCTGAGCGCGCGCGGCTATCACCGCCTGCTCCGGGTGGCGCGTACGATCGCCGACCTGGAAGACGCAGCGCTGCTCGGCCCCGAGCACATCAGCGAGGCCGCGAGCCTGCGCCCGTCGATCGACTAGCTGCCTTTCTGCACCATGAAATCGACGCCGGCCTTGATCAGCTCGTCGCTGAGGTCGGTGCGGGCACCCTTGGCGGGCATCGCGTTGAATCCTTTCAGCGCATGCTCGTACAGCGTGGCCTTGCCCTTGGCGATGCGCGGCGCCCAGGCGGCGTGGTCGCCGAACTTCGGCGCGCCGATCAGGCCCGGGCCGTGGCAATTCTTGCAGACTGCTTCGTACAGCGAAGCACCGTCCTTCGGCACCGGCAACGCTGCGCCGGCGGCAGCCTGCGGCGAGGCCTGGATGGCCATCGCGGAATTGTCGGCGCCGGCCACGGCTTCGCGCGCAAACGGCTTGGTGCGCGCATCGACGCTGGCCACGTACTGTGCGTCCGCGTAGACCTCCGGCACCTCGGTGTGCCCCCCCACCATGCGTGCCAGCGCGAAGATCGCCAGCGCGACGACGACCAGGCCGCCGATAACCATGCTGAAGGTATTCATGAAATGGGTGTCGTGTTTGCTCACGGTCGGTCCGATGGGTGGCCAGGAAACGCTGGGCCGGCATTATAGCGGCAGCGGCGCCACGAAGGGCAGGCCAAGGAGAGACCGGCGGCGACACCGTGCTGCAGGGGATTGGCTGGCGCGCCCGGCGAGATTCGAACTCACGACCCCTGCCTTCGGAGGGCAGTACTCTATCCAGCTGAGCTACGGGCGCAGGCCCCTAGGGTACCTCAATTACAGCCAGCCGCGGCGCTTGAAGATCAGGTAGGGGAGCACGGCCGATCCCACCATCAGCCCGAGCGCCCCCATGAAACCCCAGGATTCGTGCGCCCAGGGGATGTGGTCGAAGTTCATGCCGTAGATCGCGCCGATCACCGACGGCGGCAGCAGGAACACCGTGACCACCGAAAAGATCTTCAGGATGTTGTTCTGGTCGATGTTGATCATGCCGAGCGTCGCGTCGAGGATGAACGACACGTTGTTGCCGAGGAACGAGGCGTGGTCGCTCATCGCGACGACATCGCGCGCCTGCGTGCGGAAGCGCGCGCGCACCTCGTTGCTGAGGTTGACCGAGGTCGCCTGCTGCAGGAAGGTCAGCGCGCGCCCGAGGCTGACCAGGCTCTCGCGCGTCTTGGCGATCAGCTCGCCGCTCTGGCCGACGCGCTCGAGCACGGCGCGGAAATCGCGCGGGCCGCCGCGCCGCCGCCGCGTCGGGCGCGTGAACACTTCGGCCGAGATCGCGTCGAGGTCGGCGCTGACGCGCTCGATGACGTCGGCGACGCGGTTGATGATCGCCTCGAGGAGCCCCGCGAGCACGGCGGGCCCGCTGTTGCAGGTCGGTCCGTGGCGCTCGGCGTAGCTGATGTAGCGGCGGAACGGCAGCGGGTCGGTGTAGCGGTTGGTGATCAGCCGCCCATCCTTGAGGATGAACGTAACCTGCGAATTCTGCGGCAGGTCGGTGTCGAGCTTGGTGACGATCGTCGAGGTGAGGTAGACGCCACCATCCTCCTCGTAGAGCCGGTTCGAGGATTCGATCTCGCGCATTTCCTCGCGCGTCGGCACGTCGATGCCGCATTGCGCCTCGACGGCGCGCTCTTCCTCGGGGGTCGGCTCGAGCAGGTCAATCCAGATGGTATCGGCCAGGACCGCGTTGCTGACGCTGACCAAACCGTGGGCTTGCAGCGCGTAGCGATGGAGCATCAGCGACGCGCCGGCACCAGCGCCTAGCGGCCTTTTTCGCTGGCCGCCAGGTCGTTGATGATGCTGATCAGGCGCTCGTGGCCGTTGCAGGTCCGGTCGTTCGGGCGGTCGGCGCAGGCCATGGTCACGTCGGTGATGTACTTGCCGTTGATGATGATCGTCGGCACGCCATCGACGTGGTAGCGGTGCACCAGGTCATCGGCCTTCGACAGGTCGGTCTGCACGGTGAACGACTTGTAGGCGTTGCTGAAATCCGCCTCGCTGATGCCGTGCGCCTTGGCGAAGGCGGCTTGCGCCGAATAGCTCTCGGCATCGTCGCCCTGCGCGTACATGAAGTTGCGGCGCACGTGCATCTCCTCGAACACCTGGCTGTGCAGCGCGGCTTCCTTGCCCAGCGCTTCGAGCGCGTAGAACAGCCGCGCGTGCGACTGGTGCACCGGCTGCCAGGTGACCGGCACGCGGCGGAATTCGATGTACGGCGCCTTGGTCTTCAGCCAGGCGGTGAGGAAGGGCTCGAGCGCGTAGCAGTGCGGGCAGCCGTACCAGAATACTTCGACGACCTCGACCTTGCCGGGCGCTGCTTCGGTCGGCTGCGCCGGCACGACCGGCCGGTAGTTCGTGCCCGCGACCCATTTGCCGGACGGCAGCTGGCCCGCCGGCGGAAGTGGCGAGACTTTCTCGAGCTTCGATTCCTCGGCCGGCGGTGTCGGCGGCGTGTTGGCGCTCGCGGGCGTGGCGGCGGGCGCTGCGGCAGGCGCAGCACTTGCCGCGGGCGCGGCCGCCGGCGCAGCCGGGGTTTCGGCGGCGGGAGCACTGGCCGGCTGTTGCGAGCAGGCGGCGAGCGCCAGCAGCGCCACGGCGACCAGGGTCAATGACTTGATGTTCATCAGCGCATGCCCTGCACGTAGGAAGCGAGATTGCGCATGTCCTCATCGGTCAGGCGCGAGGCGATCGTGTGCATGATGTTGCCGTAGTCGCCGCCGTAGCTGACGCCCTTTTCATTCTTCGCGTAGCGCACATCCGCGCTGTAGGCGTTCAGTTGCTTGACGACGTACACCGATTGCTGCGCGCGCAACGCCGGATAGCCGGCGGCCGGATTGCCGCGGCCGGTCGGGCCGTGGCAGGCGGCGCAGGCCGGGATGCCGCGCGCGGCATCGCCGCCGCGGTAGAGTTTCTCGCCGGCCTGCCAGTACGAGGGATCGGCCTCGAGTCCCGTCGGCGTCTGCGCGGCGTAGTAGGCCGCGACATTCTCGATGTCCGCATCGCTGAGCATCAGCGCCATCGGCGGCATCATCGCGGCGGCGGTGTCGCCGACCTTGCCGGTGCGGCGCCCGTCGTGCAGCAGGTGCAGCTGGTGCTCGATGTAGGCGGCATTCTGGCCCGCCAGGCGCGGCCATTCGCTGTTGGTGCTGTTGCCGTTGGGCCCGTGGCAGGCCATGCAGGTGCCGGCCACCGCGGCGCCCGCTTCGGCAGAACCCTTGGACCAGGAAACCGGCGCCGCGAACAGCAGCAGTGCGCAGCAGGCGAAGCGGAAGGTCGCGGTCATGATGTTTCCCGTGTCAGTGAGGCCGCAAGAATTGTACACCAGCCCCCGCGCGCACTACATTCACCGCCCGTGAGCACCTACCCGAACGCGGCGCTGTTGCTGAGCGCCGCGCAGCCGCGCCACTTCCCCGCGGACACCGGCGCCGAAGCGGCCTTTGCAGGACGATCGAACGCCGGCAAGTCCAGCGCCATCAATGCACTGACCGGCCGGCGCTCGCTCGCGCGCACCGCCAAGACCCCGGGCCGCACGCGGCTGCTGAATTTCTTCGAGCTGCAGCCCGGCTGCCGCATCGTCGACCTGCCGGGCTACGGCTACGCCGAGGCCAGCGCCGCGGAGCGCGCGAGCTGGGCGCCGATGATCGAGGCGCTCGGCGCGCGCGCCTCGCTCCGCGGCCTGTTCCTGATCGTCGACAGCCGTCGCGGGCTGCTCGAGGGCGACGAGGCGCTGATCGCCTGGGCCCAGGGCGCGCACTGCCCGGTGCACGTGCTGCTCGGCAAATCCGACAAGCTCAAACGGTCCGAGCTGGCGCAAGCGCTGGCCCGCGCGCGCGCCGCGCTCGCCGGCCGCGCGACGGTACAGGCCTTCTCCGCCGTGGATGGCACTGGCCTCGAAGAGGCGCGCCGGCAGCTGCATCGCTGGTTCCAGCAAATAAAAGGCCCCGGTGGCTAGAAATCTGGGGGGATAAGCCACCGGGGCACAGAAGCCCGCTTAGGGAGGGAAGCGGGGAGCGCTTTATGGCGCTCACACTGAATACGAGTGCCGCTCCAGCCGTTAGTTCCCTGCCTGCGGGCGATAGGTTTGTTACAAACGTTACAGAAACGTGTAGGTGGCGCCCAACGACAGCATCGTGGGCTTGGCGGCCGCCTGGGCGTCGAAGGCCTCGTATTCGAGCCGGGCCGACAGCGAACCGAAGTGCAGCTGCACGCCCGCTCCATAGGCCAGGTCGCTCCCGGTGGTGCGGAACGTGCCCAGCGACGGTGCCGAGGCATCGGTCTTCCACGAAACGTAGCCCAGCTTGCCGTACACATCGACGAGCGGGATCGGCAGGAAGCCCATGACGAAGCCGGCGCCGGCCTTGGTCCGGGCACTCGCCGCACCGACGTTGGACGTGCCGAGATCGATGTAGTTCAGCTCCACGGCCAGCAGGCTCAGCGCCCGGATGCCGGCGATGACCTTGAATCCCTGGTTGCGGTCCTTGAAATTGAAATTGCTGTCGCGCAGGCCGCTCTCGGTCTGGCCGAGGGCGGCGCCGACGTAGAAACCGTGGTCGACGCTGAAGGCTTTCGGTGCGGCACAGGCGAGAGCCAGCGCGGCGGTCGTGGCAAGGATGCGTGCGTTCATCTTGAGGGTCGCTCGATGTGGCGGAGCGTGGGTGCGCTCCAGACTGGCCTCAAGTGTACGGCCCGCCGCAGCGCGCCATCGATTGTCGGCGCGCGGCGACGGTTTACCTGGCATAAGCGCCCGCGCGCCGTCAGTGCGCCTCGTCCCAGTTCGCGCCGTGCCCGACGTCGACCTTCAACGGCACGCGCAATTCCGCCGCGCCGACCATCAGCTCGCGCACGCGCGTGGTGGCCGCGTCGAGGAATCCCTCGCGCACTTCCAGCACCAGCTCGTCGTGCACCTGCATCAGCAGCCGCGCCGGCACGTCCGGCTGCTGGCACCAGGCGTCGACGCCGAGCATGGCGCGCTTGATGATGTCGGCAGCGGTGCCCTGCATCGGCGCGTTGATTGCGCTGCGCTCGGCGTACTGCTGCAGCGGACGATTGCGCGAATTGATCTCCGGCAGGTACAGGCGCCGGCCGTAGACGGTCTCGACGTAGCCGTCGCGCCTGGCGCGCGCACGCGTGTCGTCCATGTAGCGGCGCACGCCCGGATAGCGCGCGAAATACAGCTCGACGTAGCTCGCCGCGGCGCTGCGCTCGATGCCGAGCTGCTTGGCGAGCCCAAACGCCGACATGCCGTAGATCAGACCGAAGTTGATCGCCTTCGCGGAGCGGCGCTGGTCGGCGCTGACCGCATCGGGCGCGACGCCGAACACCTCGGCGGCGGTGGCGCGATGGATGTCCTGGTCGGCGGCGAAGGCGCGCAGCAAGCCTTCGTCGCCCGACAGGTGCGCCATGATGCGCAGCTCGATCTGCGAATAATCGGCCGCCATCAGCAGGAAACCGGGCGGCGCGATGAAGGCCTGGCGGATGCGCCGCCCCTCGGGCGTGCGGATCGGGATGTTCTGCAGGTTCGGATCGGTCGATGACAGGCGGCCCGTGGCCGCGACCGCCTGGTGATACGAGGTGTGCACGCGTCCGGTATGCGCGTCGATCTGTTCGGGCAGTTTCTCCGTATAGGTCGAGCGCAGCTTCGCCAGCTCGCGGTAGTCACGAATGAGCTTGGGCAGGGTGTGTTCGGTGGCCAGTTCCTCGAGCACGTCGTCGGCGGTCGAGGGCTGCCCGGTCGGCGTCTTGCGCACCACCGGCAATTTCAGCTTCTCGAACAGGATCTGCTGCAGCTGCTTCGGCGATTCGACGTTGAACTCCTGGCCGGCCTCGCGCTGCGCTTCGGCGCCGAGTTCGACCAGTCGCTGCGCGAGCTCGCCGCTCTGGCGCCGCAGCATCTCGCGATCGATCAGCACGCCGCCGCGTTCCATGCGCTGCAGCACCGGCACCAGCGGCTGCTCGATTTCGCTATACAGTTTCGCCAGCGCCGGCATCGCTTCGAGCTGCGGCCACAGCTTCTGGTGCAGCCGCAGCGTGATGTCGGCATCCTCGGCCGAATAATTCGCCGCGGTCTCGATGCTGACCTGGTCGAAGCTGATCTGCTTCGCGCCCTTGCCGGCCACGTCCTCGAAGTGGATCGTGCGGATGCCGAGGTAGTGCTCCGACATCGAATCCATGTCGTGGCGCGTCGCCGTGCTGTTGAGCACGTAGGACTCGAGCATCGTGTCGTAGCGCTGGCCGCGCAGCCTGATGCCGTGGTTCTCGAGCACGTGCATGTCGAATTTCATGTGCGCGCCGACCTTGGCGTGGCGCGGATCCTCGAGCAGCGGCCGGAGCGATTCGAGCACGCGCGTGCGGTCGAGCTGCTCGGGCGCGCCGGCGTAGCCGTGCGCCAGCGGCACGTAGGCGCCGCGCCCGGGTTCGACGCAGAACGAGACGCCGACGATCTGCGCGCGCATGTAGTCGAGCCCGGTGGTCTCGGTGTCGAAGGCGAACAGTGGTGCGCGCGCCAGCCGCTCGCACCAGCCGAGGAACTGCGTCCAGTCGTTGATCAGCGTGTAGTGGCGCTCGATTGGGTCGGCGCCCAGCGCTGGCGCTGCGGCCGCGGTCGCGGCGCCGACGGAGTTCGCCGCCGTCGTAGCCGTTGCAGCCGCCGTAGCCGCAGTAGCCGCCGCAGCTGCCGCCGCTGTCGCGGGCGCCGCGCCTTCGCCGCCGTCGAGCGCGCGCAGGAACGAGCGCATTTCCAGGCGCGTGTACAGCTCGCGCAGCGCGGCGATGTCGGGCGCGCGCGCCGTCAGCGTGGCCGCGTCGGCCGGCAGTTCGATGTCGCAGCGGATCGTCGCGAGCTGCTTCGACAATGCCAGCACCTCGGTGCCGGCGCGCAGGTTTTCGCCGACCTTGCCGCTGATCTCGGCGGCGTGCGCCTCCAGCTCGGCCAGCGTGCCGTAGGTGTTCAGCCACTTGGCCGCGGTCTTCGGCCCGACCTTGTCGACGCCCGGGATGTTGTCGGAGCTGTCGCCGACCAGCGCGAGGTAATCGATGATCTGTTCCGGATACACGTCGAACTTAGCCTTGACGCCGTCGCGATCGAGCAGCGTGTCGCTCATGGTGTTGATCAGCGTGATGCGCTCGTTGACGAGCTGCGCCATGTCCTTGTCGCCGGTCGAGATCAGCACCTGTTCGCCATCCGCCGCGGCGCGCGTGGCGAGCGTGCCGATCACGTCGTCGGCCTCGACGCCGGCGATGCGCAGGAGCGGCAGGCCCATGCCGCTGACGGCGGCGTGGAGCGGCTCGATCTGTGCGCGCAGGTCGTCCGGCATCGGCGGGCGGTGCGCCTTGTACTGCGCGAACAGGTCATCGCGAAAGGTCTTGCCCGGCGCGTCGAACACCACCGCGAGCCGCGTGCCCGGATAGTCACGCAGCAGTTTCTTGAGCATGTTGAGCACGCCATGCACCGCGCCGGTGGGCTCGCCGCGCGAAGTCGATAGCGGCGGCAGGGCGTGGAACGCCCGGTACAGGTACGAGGAGCCGTCGACGAGGATCAGATCGGGTTTCGGAGACATTGGGCGCCCTTTGCCGCGGCAGTATAGTGGAGCGCTACCAATGGCCAACGCGGAACTGCAGATCATCGTACTGGCGGCGGATGCGGGGTCGCCCGATGCACCGCCGTGGCAGGACGCGTTCGTGAATGGCTTGCCGCTGCTGCCGCTGATGCTGGGCCGCGCGACCGCCGTGGCCGGACACGCGGTCAGCGTCGTACTCGGCGCGCGGGCCAGCGAGCTGGCGCCCGCGCTCGGCCGGCTGCCGGTGACGCTGGTCGTCGATCGGCACTGGGCCGAGGGCGCCGCCGCGCCGGTGCGGGCCGGCGTCCATGCGCTGGCGGGCAGCTGCGGCGGCGCGCTGCTGCTGCACGCCTCGCAGAGCGGCGTGACGAGCGCCGTGCTGCAGCGGCTCGTCGATGTGTGGCGCCGCGACCCGCGCGCGATGGTCGCCGCGCCCTGCAACGCCGGGCACGACCTGCCGGCGATCTTCCCGCGCAGTGAATTTCCGGCGCTGCTGGCGCTGCGCGGCGACCAGGGACCACAGTGGCTGCTGCGGCGCCCCGGCATCCGCGTCGTCAGCGTGCCGTAGCCGGATCCGGATCGCGCGGCGCCTTGCGCGTCGTCGTGCTGTCCGTGGCAGGAGCCGCGTTCGCTTCAGCCGGCGCGGGTGGCGCTGGCGTCGCGGTGCTCGCCGGCACGGCCTGTTTAGGATTGCGGTCGGGCAGGTACAGCGCGCCTTTCTGGCCGCAGCCGCACAGCGCGCACAGGCACAGTGCCGCCGCCGTCGCGACCGCGGCCGCAAGCCGCCCGTTCATGTGCCGATGTTTGATGTACCAATGGTTCATGCGCACGCTCCGATGTGCCCGTGCTCAGCCGCCGCCTGCAGGCGCCACGGCCGGATGGCGTGGCATCGGCCGGCGTTCGCGCAAAGCCAGCCAGCCGCGCACGACGCGGTAGACCACCCACAGCCCGACCAGCGCGAAGCCCGCGATCGCCATGAACACGCCGATGACGACCAGCAGGAACGGCGCGCTGACAAGGAGCGTCACGGCGATCCACAGCAGCGCGTACCAGAAGGTGTGGATCTGCCATTCGAAATGCGACTCGAGCCAGGTGCCGCGCGCTTCGTGGCGGCGCGCATAGTTCAGGATTACCGCGATGATCGAGGGGAGCCCGAACAGGAATCGTCCGGCGATGCTCTGGCTGGTGAGGATGCCGGTCAGCACCGCGCAGGCGTGCAGGCCGTAGATCAGGTGCGCGTAGGCCACCAGCCCCTCGTCGGGCGCACGCAGCGTGGCACCGTCGACAGTGTTGTTCATGGCGCGGATCCTTTCTTTGCACCGCGCGTGAAGCGCGCCGCGATGCGCCGGTACGCTTCGCGGAACGGCAGTCCCTCGGTGACCACGAGCGCGAAGGCCTCGCCGGCCGCGTGCACGGCCGGATCGATGCGGATGTTGGCGGGATTGAACTGCAGCGCATCGATGGCTGGGACGACCACACCCAAGCTCTGCTGCGCCAGGTCGATGCCGCGGAACAGCGGCGCCTTCAACAGCTGCAGGTCGCGCTGGTAGCCCGACGGAAGCTTGGCGCACAGCGCCAGCGCCTCGGTCAGGCAGGCGAGTGCCGTCGCGCCGCGGCCGCGCAGCAGCTCGAACACATCGGGGTTGCGCTTCTGCGGCATGATCGACGAGCCGGTCGTGAAAGCCTCGGGCAGGTCGACGAACGCGAATTCCTGCGTGCAGAACAGCAGCAGGTCGGCCGCGAGGCGCCCCAGGTCCTGCATCAGCAGCGTGATCTCGAACAGCAGCTGTGCCTCGGCCTTGCCGCGCGAGAGCTGCACCGCGGTGACCGGCTCCTGCGTGGCCTCGAACCCCAGTGCGCGCGTGGTCGCGGCGCGATCGAGCGGGAGCCCGGGCGTGCCGAAACCGGCGGCCGAGCCGAGCGGGTTGCGGCCCGCACGGCGCCGCGCGGCACTCAAGCCCTCGGCGTCATCGCGCAATTCGGCGGCGAAGCCGCCGGCCCACAGCGCGACGCTGCTCGGCATGGCCTGCTGCATGTGTGTGTAGCCGGGCAGCGCGATCGTGCCCTGGCGCGCGGCCAAGCGGTCGAGCGCGGCCGCGGCCGCCTCGGCCCCGGCGGCCAGTTCAGCCAGCGCCTCGCGCATGTAGAGGCGCAGTGCCGTCAGCACCTGGTCGTTGCGGGAACGGCCAAGATGCACGCGGCCGCCGGCCGCGCCGATGCGCGCGGTCAGCCGTTTCTCGAGCGCAGTCTGCCCGTCCTCGTCCTCGAGCCCGATGCGCCACTCGCCGCGCGCATGCCCTTCGCCCAATGCGCGGAGACCCTCGCGGATCGCGGCCGCGTCTGCGGCGCTGAGTAGCCCCTGTGCGTGGAGCATGTCGGCGTGCGCGATCGAGGCGCGCACGTCCGCATCGACGAGGCGCTCGTCGAGCGCGTGGTCTTCCCCGGCGGTGTAGCGGAGCACCCGTTCGTCGAGCGGCGCGCCCTTGTCCCACAGTCTGCTCATGCGGATCCGCGCTGGCTGAGGCGCGCCCATGATAGTCCGAGGGAGCGGTGTACGCTCGTGGAACTGGAGCTGTAAAGTTTCATTATTGGTTCAATAGTCCGATAAGGATCGATATTGTGTCCTATACGATCAAATTACCGCTTGCCTCTCAACCGGCCCGGTGCACACGGCGGCGCAGCGCCTGCATCAGGTCCTGCAACTCCTCGATGCGCAGCGCGACGCCGCTGCCCAGGAACGCCAGCATCGCCGCCGCGATCGTCAGCAGCAGCAGTGCGAGACGGGGCGCAAATCCGAGCTGCGCCCAGCCGGCGAGCAACCACTGCTGCGAAGCCCAGCAGACCAGCGCCAGCGCCGCCGAAGCGATCGCCACCTTGAACAGCAGCGTCGACATGCGGCGCGTTTCGAGGCGCTTGAGGTGCCGGTGCATCAGCCAGTACAAGAGCAGGAAATTGGCGGTGGCGACGCAGCCGGTGGAGAACGCCAGGCCGCGGTGACCCCAGCCGAAGTGCCGGGTGAAGATCCAGTTGAGCAGCAGGTTCAGCGCCACGGCGAAGAAACTGGTGTACATCGGCGTGCGCCGCTGGTCGAGCGCGTAGAAGGCGTTGACCAGCACCTTGAGCGCCGCATAGCCGGCCAGCCCGATGGCGTAGTAGCGCAGCGCGCCGGCCGCCTCGAAGGACTGGTGCGCATCGAACCGTCCGTGCTCGTAAAGCACCGAGACGATCGGCTCGGCCAGCAGCATCAGCCCGACGGTGCACGGGATCGTCAGCAGGAAGCCGAGCCGCATGCCGCGCGACAGCTCGCCGCGGAAAGCGCCCTGATCGCCGCTGACCGCGAGCCGCGAGAGCAGCGGCAGCGTCACGGTGCCGAGCGCGACGCCGAACAGCCCGAGCGGCAGCTGCATCAGCCGGAACGCGATCGACAGCCAGAAGATCGGCCCGTCGCCCAGGTGCGAGGCGAAGATCGAATTGATCAGCACGTTGACCTGCGTCGTGCTCGCCGCGATGACCGATGGTCCCATCAGGCCCAGGACCGCTGTCACGCCCGGATCGCGCCAGTGGAAATCCGGGCGGTAGCGGTAGCCGAGCCGCCGCAACCCGGGCAACTGCACGCCGAGCTGCAATCCTCCACCGATCAGCGTGCCGATGGCGAGCCCGACCAGCGCCAGCGGGCCGAAATGCGGGTCGAGCCAGTAACCGAGCACGACGCCGCCGACGATCGAGCCGATGTTGAAGAAGCTCGAGGCCATCGCCGGCATGCCGAACACGCTCTTGGCATTGAGCATGCCCATGACCAGCGCGGCCAGCGACACCAGCAGGATGAACGGGAACATGACGCGCGTCAGCGTCACCGTCAGCGCGGCCTTGGCGGGCGGGAATCCGGGCGCGAGCGTGGCGACGAGTTGCGGCGAGTAAAAGATGCCGAGCACGCACAGCGCGCCGAGCACGACGGCCGCCAGCGTCGCGACCTTGTTGGCCAGCCTCCAGGCCGCCGCATCGTCGCCGCGCGCCGCGGTCTTGCTGAACGTGGTGACGAACGCGGTCGACAGCGCGCCCTCGGCGAACAGGTCGCGCAGCAGGTTCGGGATGCGGAACGCCGCGGTGAAGGCGTCCATCATGCCGCCGCCGCCGAACAGCGCGGCGCAGACCTGCTCGCGCACCAGGCCGAGCACGCGGCTGCACATCACGGCGAGGCCGACGATGCCGGCCGCGCGCGTGTTCAGCCGCTCGGGCGAAGGGTGCCCGCCGGGCGCTTGCGGGTCGCGGCCGGATGTCATGTGCGTGGCTGCATCGCGAACGGCCACCTCGGGGTTGGCGGGTTTCGACGGCAGCTAGTCTACAGCCTGACTGCCGCCGGATTCCTGTTCCGCGCTGCTTAGGCCTCTGATGTCGGCGACGATGAGCGTGCCGGTGCCTTCGTTGGTGAACACTTCGGACAGGATCGCATCGGGCGAGCGATAGCCGATCACGTGCACGCGACGCACGCCGCTGCTGATCGCGTCCTCGATGGCCAGCGCCTTCGGCAACATGCCGTCATTGATCTTGCCCGCGGCACGCAGGCGTCTCAGGCCCTCGATGTCGGTGTACGAAATCACCGAGCCTAAGTCGTTGATGTCGTCGAGGATGCCGGGCGCGCCGGTGCACAGGATCAGCTTCTCCGCCTGCAGCGCCGCGCCGATCGCCGCCGCGACCGTGTCCGCATTGATGTTGAGCAACTGCCCGTTCGCGTCGGCCGACAGCGGGCTGATCACCGGCATCAGACCATTGTCGAGATGCTTGCGGATGACGCTGGTGTTGATGCGGTCGATGTCGCCGACGAAACCGAAATCCACGCTTTCGGCATCGCCCGGGTTCAGCTTCACCGGCGGACGGCGATGCGCCTGCACCAGCGAGGCGTCGACGCCGGAGAGGCCGACCGCGTCAATCTGCAGCTCGCGGCAGATCGCGAGGATGCGCGTGTTGATCAGGCCGTTCAGCACCATCGAAGTCGCATCGATCGCCTTGGCGTCGGTGATGCGCCGGCCCTGCACCATGCGCGTCGGCACGCCCATCGCCTCGGTCACCTCGGTGAGCTGCGGGCCGCCGCCGTGCACCATGACCACACGGATGCCGAGGTAGTGCAGGATCGCGATCTGCTCGATCAGCGCGCGCGTCATGTCCGCATCGCCGAACACGGCGCCGCCGGCCTTGACCACGAATGTGCGGCCCTTGTACATGCGGATGTACGGCGCCGCGGCGCGCAGTGCGCGGATCGTGGCGACCTGGTCGGTGCGGTGCAGTTTCATGGGACCTTCAGGCTCCTGGCTTCAGCAATCGGTACAGCACGGCCATCTGCGCCGGCATGCGGTTGTAGGCCTGGCGCAGCACGATGCTGCGCGGGCCGTCGAGCACTTCGTCGGCGATCGCGCTGTTGCGACGCACCGGCAGGCAGTGCATGACGCGGCAATCCGGCGCGGCGCCGGCGAACCAGTCGTCGCGCAGGCACCAGTCCTTCAGCGAGCCGCGTTGCGCCTGGTCGGCGAGTTCGTCGCCGTAGTGGCGCGTGCTGCCCCATTCCTTCGCATACAGCACGTGCGCGCCGGCGAGCGCTTCGGCGCGATCGGCGGTTTCGGCGACGCTGCCGCCGCTGTCGGCCGCGGCGCGGCGCGCCTTGTCCATGATCGCGGGCGGCAGCGCAAAACCTTCGGGGCGCAGCACGACCACGTCCATGCCGCGCATCGCGGCCATGTGCACGGTGGCCGCCGGCACCGCGAGCGGCAAGGCCTTCGGGTGCGAGACCCAGCTCAGCACGAACTTGCGCCGCCCGCTGCCCGGCAGTTCATCGAGCGTCTTCCAGTCGGCCAGCGCCTGGCAGGGATGGTTGATCGCCGATTCGAGGTTGATCAGCGGCCGGTCGACGAGCGCAGCCATCGCCTTGAAGCGCTTGTCGGCCAGGTCGTCCTCGAGATCCTCGCCGGCAGCGAACGCGCGGATGCCGAGCGCGTCGCAATAGGAACTCAATACAGGGAGGCCCTCGCGGATGTGCTCGGCGGCTGCGCCGGTCATCACCGCGCCATCGCGCGTCTCGAACTGCCAGGTGCCCTGGCCCGGCGTGATGACGAGCGAACTGCCGCCGAGCCGCGCCATGCCGGCCTGGAACGAGGCGAGCGTGCGGAGCGAAGGATTCATGAACAGGAGCCCCAGCACCTTGCCGGCGAGCGCTTGCGGCTCCGGCTGCGTTTCGAGCCGCTGCGCGAGCGCGACCAGCTGCTGCACCTCGGCGCGCGGGAAATCCGCCAGGTCGGTGAAGCGTTTCACGCGGCGGCCCCGATATCGAGCAGCGCGGCGCGCAGCAATTCGACGTGTTCCGCGCGCAGGATGAACGGCGGCAGCAGGCGCAGCACCCGCGGATCGCCGCTGGTGCCGGCGAGGATGTCGCGCTCGAGCAGTGCGCGGTGGATTTCCTTCGCCGGCCGATCGCAGATCAGGCCGGTGAGCAATCCGGCACCCTGGTGCGCGCGCACCGGCCCGACGATGCAGCGCTCGCGGACCAGCGCGCCGATCCGCTGCACGTTCGCGAGCAGTTGTTCATTCTCGATCACGTCGAGCACGGCCTCGATGACGGCACAGGCCATCGGCCCGCCGCCGAAGGTCGTGCCGAGCGCATCGAGCTTCACGGCCGCGGCCACGCGCGCATTCATCAGCAGCGCGGCGCACGGGAATCCGTTGCCGAGCGCTTTCGCCGTCGTGATCATGTCGGGCATGACGCCGTAGAGCTGCGCGGCGAACGGCGCGCCGGTGCGCCCCATGCCGCATTGCACTTCATCGAAGACCAGCACGGTGCCGGTCGCGTCGCAGCGCGCGCGCAGTGCGCGCAGGTAGTCGGCGCCGAGGTCGAAGGCGCCGCCGACGCCCTGCACCGGCTCGACGATCACCGCCGCGGTCTCGCGCGTGATGCCATCGAGTGCGGCGGCGTCGCGCCGCGGCAGGAAGCGCACGTCGAACGGCGCGCGCGGGAAGCCGTACCACTTCGCGGCCGCGCCCCAGGTGATCGCGCCGGCCGCGGCCGTGCGGCCATGGAAACCGTGCTC
>JAFEDW010000001.1 GCA_018241455.1 Pseudomonadota bacterium
CCCGGCAGCGCCACGCGCCGCACCCCAGGTTTGAAAGACCTGCTGGCCAAGGTCAGCAGCTACCTGCCGGCTGAACAGGTCGAGCGCGTGCGCGCCGCGGCCGAGTTCGGCGCCGCGGCGCACCAGGGCCAGAAGCGCCTGAGCGGCGAGCCGTACATCGCGCACCCGGTGGCGGCGGCCGAAATCCTCGCCGAACTGCATCTCGACGCCGATACGCTCATCGCGGCGATCCTGCACGATGTCATCGAAGATACGCCGACGCCGAAGGCCGAGATTGCCGCGCGCTTCGGCAATGATGTCGCCGAGATCGTCGATGGCGTCACCAAGCTCGACCAGATCCAGTTCAAGAGCCGGCAGGAAGCGCAGGCCGAGAGTTTCCGCAAGATGTTGCTGGCGATGGTGCGCGACCTGCGCGTCATCCTCGTCAAGCTCGCCGACCGCACGCACAACCTGCGCACGATGGATGCGGTGCCGCCGGCGAAGCGGCGGCTGGTGGCGCGCGAGACGCTCGACATCTACGCGCCGGTGGCCGAACGGCTGGGCCTCTACACGATCAAGCTCGAGCTCGAAGAGCTCGGCTTCCGCACGCTGTACCCGCAGCGCTATCGCGTCATCGAGCGCGCGCTGAAGCGCGCGATCGGCAACCAGAAGGAATTCCTCGGCAAGATCCGCGCGCAGTTCGAGCCGGCGCTGAAGAAGGCCGGCATCAACGCGGTGGTCGAGACGCGCGAGAAGCACCTGTACAGCATCTACCAGAAGATGCAGCGCAAGCGCGCGCCGCTGGCCGAGATCGTCGACGTGTACGGCTTGCGCATCATCGTCGACAGCGTCGACACCTGCTATCGGGCGATCGGCGTCGTGCACGGCGTGTACAAGCCGATGCCCGGGCGCTTCAAGGACTACATCGCGATTCCGCGCGTCAACGGCTACCAATCGCTCCATACGACGCTGTTCGGGCCGAACGCGGTGCCGATCGAGGTGCAGATCCGCACGCGCGAGATGGACCAGGTGGCCGAGTCGGGCATCGCCGCGCACTGGAAATACAAGGAGCACGCCGGCGAAGGCTCGGCGCAGCAGGAGCGCGCGCGCACCTGGCTCACGCACCTGATGCAGATGCAGGAGAGCGGCAACTCCGAGGAGTTCATCGAGAGCGTCAAGGTCGACCTGTTTCCCGACAAGGTCTACGTGTTCACGCCGCGCGGCGAGATATTGCGGCTGCCGCGCGGTGCGACCGTCGTGGATTTCGCCTACGCGGTGCACACCGACATCGGCAACCGCTGCGTCGCCGCGAAGGTCGACCGGCGGCTGACGCCGCTGCGCACCGTGCTGCGCAACGGCCAGACGGTGCACATCATCACCGCGAAGGGCGCGCGGCCGAATCCGGCCTGGGTGAATTTCGTCGTCACGGCGAAGGCGCGCAGCGGCATCCGGCACTACTTGAAGAGCCTGAAGAGCCATGAGGCGGTCGAACTGGGCCGTCGGCTGCTGCAGCAGGCGCTGGCCGAATTCCACGTCGACCTCGACGGCATCGAGCCGGCGACGCTGAGCGCCGCACTGGGCGAATTCGCGCTGCATTCGGCCGACGAGCTCTACGAGCGCATCGGCCTCGGCGAGCGGCTGGCGCCGCTGGTCGCGCGCCGGCTGTTGCCGGGCGAGCAGTTGCGCAGCAGCGACGGCCAGGCGGCCGGCCAGGCCGCGCCGCTCGCGGTCGCCGGCGCCGAAGGGCTGCTGGTCACCTACGCGCACTGCTGCTACCCGCTGCCGGGCGATCCGATCCTCGCGTTCCTGAGCACCGGCCGCGGCATCGTCATCCACCGCGAAACCTGCGCCAACGTGGCCGACTACCGCAAGCACCCGGAGAACTGGCTGCCGGTCAACTGGCAGCCGAGCGACGGGCGGCTGTTCTACACCGAGATCCGCGTCGAAGCCGCAAACCGAATGGGCCTGCTGGCGGCCGTGTCGGCCGCGATCTCGGGCACGCAGACCAATATCTGCAGCGTCAACTTCCAGCACGAGGAGTCCGAGACCGTATCGATGGTGTTCGTGCTCGAGGTTCGCGACCGCGAGCACCTGGCGCGCGTGATCCGCACGGTGCGAAGGATGACCGATGTGGTGCGCGTCGTGCGTACAATTGCCGGACAGAACCGCAAGAGGGAACCCGCACCACCATGAGCAGCATCGTCCACACCAAGAATGCGCCGCAGGCGATTGGCACCTACTCGCAGGCCGTGCGCGCCGGCGACACCGTGTACATCTCGGGACAGATCCCGCTCGACCCGGCGACCGGCGTACTGGTCAGCGGCGACATCGAGGCCGAGATCCGCCGGGTGTTCGACAACCTGAAGGCGATCGCCGAGGCGGCCGGTGGTTCGCTGAAGCATGCGGTCAAGCTGTCGGTGTTCCTGACCGACATGACGCATTTCCCGAAGGTCAACGAAATCATGGCGACCTACTTCAGCACGCCGTATCCGGCGCGCGCCGCGGTGGGCGTGGCCGCGTTGCCGCGCGGCGCGCGCGTCGAGATGGAGTGCATACTCAGCCTCGCATGAGCCGCGCTCCGGGCCAGGCTCGGGCCGAAGCAGCGCGCACGGCGGCCGAGCGCACTGCGGCCGAGCGGACGGCGGCCAGCCTCGCGCTGCGCGGCGTCGGCCCGCAACTCGCGGCGCGCCTGTCGCGGCTCGGCGTGCGCACGCTGGGCGACCTGTTGTTCGTGCTGCCGCTGCGCTACGAGGATCGCACGCGCGTCGTGCCGATCGGCGCGCTGCAGGCGGGCATGCGCGCGGTCGTCGAAGGCGAAGTGTTGCTGGCGGAGGTCGTGATCCGCCGCCGCCGGCAACTGATGGTGCGCTTAAGCGACGGCACCGGCTCGCTGACGCTGCGTTTCTTCCACTTCTCGAACGCGCAACGCGCCGGGCTGGCGCGCGGCACACGCCTGCGTTGCCACGGCGAGGTGCGCCGCGGGCCGCTCGGGCTCGAGATCGTGCACCCGGAGTATCGCGGCATCGGCGCGACCGGTGAACCGCTGCCACAGACGCTGACGCCGATCTATCCCTCGACCGAAGGCATCACGCAGGGTCGGTTGCGCGGTCTCGTGCAGCGCGCGTTCGCCGCGACGCCGGCCACGGCGCTGATCGATTTCCTGCCGCACGAATTGCGCGCGCAGCTGCACTTGCCCGAGCTGCGCGCCGCGCTCGATTTCCTGCACCAGCCGCCGGTCGGCACCGAACTGGCGACGCTCGCCGCCGGCGCGCATCCGGCGCAGCGGCGGCTCGCGCTCGAGGAGTTGCTCGCGCACCAGCTCTCGCTGATGGCGCTGCGCCGGGCGACCAAGGCGGACAACGCCCGCGCGCTGATCGGCGGCCGCGCGTTGCAGCAGCGTTTCCTCGCGCAGCTGCCGTTCCGCTTCACCGCCGCGCAGACGCGCGTGCTCGGCGAGATCAACCAGGATCTCGCCCTGCCGCAGCCGATGACGCGGCTGGTGCAGGGCGATGTCGGTTGCGGCAAGACCGCGGTCGCCGCGGCCGCGGCCGCGCTCGCGCTCGGATCGAACCTGCAGGTGGCGCTGATGTCGCCGACCGAGCTGCTGGCCGAACAGCATGCGCGCACGCTGACGAACTGGTTCGCGCCGCTCGGCATTCCGGTCGCGCTGGTCACCGGCTCGATGAACGCGCGCGCGCGCCGCACGGCGCTCGAGGGCATCGCGACCGGCCAACTGCCGCTCGTGGTCGGTACGCACGCGCTGTTCCAGGAGAGCATGGAGTTCCACTCGCTCGCGCTGGCGATCATCGACGAGCAGCACCGCTTCGGCGTGGAGCAGCGCCTGTTGTTGCGGCAGAAGGGCCGCGGCCAGATGCCGCACCAGCTGATCATGACCGCGACGCCGATTCCGCGCACACTGGCGATGACCGCATACGCCGACCTCGATGTTTCGGTGATCGACGAACTGCCGCCCGGCCGCACACCGGTGCGCACGGTCGTCGTGCCCAGCGAGCGCCGCGCCGAAATCGTCGCACGCATCGACGAGGCCTGCCGCAACGGCGGCCAGGCCTATTGGGTGTGCGCGTTGATCGAGGAATCGGAGGAGTTGCGTTGCCAGGCCGCGGAGGAATCCGCCGCGGCGCTGACCGAGGCGCTGCCGCACCTGCGCGTCGGCCTCGTGCACGGGCGCCTCGCGCCGGCGCGCAAGGAAGCGGTGATGCACGCGTTCGCGCGCGGCGAGATCCAGCTGCTCGTCGCGACCACCGTCATCGAAGTGGGCGTCGACGTGCCGAACGCCAGCGTCATGGTGATCGACAACGCCGAGCGCATGGGGCTGGCGCAGCTGCACCAGCTGCGCGGCCGCGTCGGCCGCGGCGCGCACGCGAGCAGCTGCGTATTGTTGTACCGCGCACCGCTGTCGGAGCTGGCGCGCGCGCGGCTCAAGGTCCTGCGCGAGAGCAACGACGGCTTCGAGATCGCGCGGCGCGACCTGGAGTTGCGCGGCCCGGGCGAACTGCTCGGCACGCGCCAGACCGGGCTCGCGCAACTGCGCGTGGCCGACCTGATTCGCGACGCCGACCTGCTGCCGCAGGTGCGCGCCGCGGCCGAACAATTGCAACGCGAGCAGCCGCAGGCCTGCCTCGGGTTGATCGCGCGCTGGATTGGCGCCGGAGAGCAATATGGCCAGGTTGGTTGATTTCGAACTGCCCGTCGAAGGCCCCGGCTCGCAAACCGCGCTGGACTTCACGGCCTCGGAGGAAGCGCTCGCCGAGCTCGAACCACCCGTGACGACTCCGCCCGAGCCGCCAGAGCCTGCGCCTGCGACGCGCGCCGAATTCCTGCCCGATGAGCCGATCCTCGCGGCACCGCCGCCCGCCGCATTCACGCCGGCTGCGCCGGCACCGGCCGTATTGGCGCCGGCCGCGGCATCCGCGTCGCACTGGCTGATTCCGCGGCTCGCCGATTTCGCGCTGCTGATGCGCCTCGATCGTCCGATCGGCACCTGGCTGCTGCTGTGGCCGACGCTGTGGGCGCTGTGGATCGCTTCCGGCGGCCATCCGCAGCCGCGGCTGCTCGTCATCTTCATCGTCGGCACGGTGCTGATGCGCTCGGCTGGTTGCGTCGTCAACGACCTGTGGGATCGCGACATCGATCCGCACGTGCGCCGCACGCGCACGCGGCCGCTCGCGGCGCGGCGCGTGACGCCGGCCGAGGCGCTCGCGCTGTTCGCGGCGCTGCTGGGCGCGGCCTTGCTGCTGGTGCTGCAGCTCAACGCGCTGTGCCTGAAGCTGGCGTTCATCGGCGCCGCGTTGACGGCCACGTATCCGCTGTTCAAACGCTTCTTCGCCATCCCGCAGTTGTATCTCGGACTGTGCTTCGCCTGGGGCGTGCCGATGGCCTACGCCGCCGAACTCGGTGTCGTGCCGCGCGCCGGCTGGGTGTTCATGCTCGCGGCGGTCGTGTGGGCCGGCGTGTACGACACTTTCTATGCGATGGCCGACCGGCCCGATGACCTGCGCCTGGGGCTCAAGTCGAGCGCGATCACGTTCGCCGACATGGACCTGCTGATGATCGGCATCATGCAGCTGATGGTGCTGGCGGCGCTGCTGTTCGGCGGGCGTCTGATGGAATTCGACGCGCCCTACTACTGGACGCTTGGCGTAGCCGCCGCCTGCTTCGCGTGGCAGCAATGGCTGGCGCGCGGCCGCGATGCCGAGGGGTGCATGGCCGCGTTCCACAACAACAACTACGTCGGCGTGCTGGTGCTGGCCGGCGTGATCCTGCAGTACAGCGCACAGCGCTGAGCATTGCCCGCGGCGCCCGCTACCGTTCCTAGCCTTCCGGCCGCCACGGCCGACCGAGGCGCTGCTCTATATATGTGCGGATCAACCTGCGCACCAGTTGCGAGGGCGTGAGGTCTTCCGACGCGCACAGCTGTTCCAGCACCGCCTTCTTGCGCGGATCGATCAGGATCGTCAGCCGCGCGGTGCGCTCTTCGCCGCGACCGCTGCCGCGTTCGCCGGCGCGCTTCCTCATCGGTTTACTTGTCGGGTGCATAGGATGATAATGAAAGCGTAATTGGATTCACTGCGATCCGCAACCCGGCCGCGCCGGCTGCGGCGCCCGGAACGGTGGCTATGCTGTGCTGACCCTGCCGACCACGCCGCTGGATGGCTGCCTGACGGTGATCGCGGCCTGGGGCGTCATCGGACTCGCCGGATTGCTCCGGCCGCACAGCGTCCGGTTCGTCGGGCGTGTACTGTTTCCGCTGAGCGCCGTGTGCGGGCTGGCGCTCGCGGTCGTGGCGGCCCGCGGCATCGGCGCACCGGCGACGCACGCCGTGCTGCTCATCGGCCTGCCCGACCTGCCGCTGCACCTGCGCAGCGATGCCCTCGCCTGCCTGTTCCTGACGATGCTCGGTGCAGCGACGACCGGCATCTCGCTGTTCGCGGGCGGCTACTTCCGCCAGGGGCACGGCGCGGCGCCGGGGTTGCTGTGCCTGCAATACCACATCTTCCTCGCGAGCATGGGCTGCGTGCTGCTGGCCGACGACGCGTACGCGTTCATGGTCGCCTGGGAATCGATGGCGCTGTCTTCCTATTTCCTCGTGACCACGCAGCACCGGCTGGCGGAGATCCGCCGTGCCGGTTTCATCTACCTGCTGATCGCGCACCTGGGCGCGCTGGCCATCCTGCTCAGCTTCGGCGTGCTGCAGGGCGGCAGCTGGCAGTTCACGTTCGACTCGATGCGCGCCGCGCATCTGAGCCCGCCGTGGGCCACTGCCGCGTTCCTGCTCGCACTGCTCGGCTTCGGCGCCAAGGCGGGACTGGTGCCGCTGCACGTGTGGCTGCCCGAGGCACACCCGGCCGCGCCGTCGCCGGTGTCGGCGCTGATGAGCGGCGTGATGCTGAAGACCGCGGTCTACGGCGTGCTGCGCGTCAGTTTCGATCTGCTCGGCGCACCGCCGTGGTGGTGGGGCCTGGTCGCGCTCGGCGTCGGCCTCGGCAGTGCCTTCTACGGCGTGATCTTCACCGCGGTGCAGACCGACATGAAGCGGCTGCTGGCCTGGTCGTCGATCGAGAACATCGGCATCGTCTTTGCCGGCCTCGGGCTGGCGATCATCTTCCACGGCTTCGGCATGGGCGCGCTGGCGGCGCTGGCGTTGATCGCCTCGCTCTACCATTGCCTGAACCACGCCTGCATGAAGAGCCTGCTGTTCCTCGGCACCGGCGCCGTGCTGCACGCCACCGGCGAGCGCAACCTCGGTAAGCTCGGCGGCTTGATCCACCGCATGCCGTGGGTGGCCTGGCTGACGCTGATCGGCGCGCTGGCGATCGCCGGCCTGCCGCCGCTGAATGGATTCGTGTCCGAATGGCTGCTGCTGCAGGCCTTCCTGTTCGCCGGCGACGTGCCGCGCGCCTTCGTCGACATGCTGCTGCCGATCGGCGCCGCGATCGTCGCGCTGTGCACCGCGCTCGCCGGCTACGCGATGGTGAAATTCTACGGCGTGATCTTCCTCGGCCAGCCGCGCGAGCCGACACTCGCCGGCGCGCAGGATGCCGGCATGCTCGAGCGGCTGGGACTCGTCTGGCTCGCGGCGGGCTGCGTCGCGCTCGGCTTGTTCCCGGTGCAGGTGATCGGCCAGCTCAATGTCGTCACCCACAGCCTGCTCGGCGCCGCGCTGGCCGATCCAACCGCACACTGGTGGCTGTTGGCGCCCGCCGTGGCCCGCGGTGCCGCCTATGGCCCGTTGGTGTTCCTGCTGGTCTCCGCGGTGGTCATCGTGCTGACGCTGCTGGCGGTGCGCATGTTCTACCACCGCCGCGTGCGGCGCGCTCCGCCGTGGGACTGCGGCTTCGCGCGTCTCGACGCGCGCATGCAGGATTCCGCCGAGGGCTTCGGCCAGCCGATCCGGCACATCTTCCAGCCGTT
Organism: Pseudomonadota bacterium; assembly: GCA_018241455.1. Taxonomy (GTDB): domain Bacteria; phylum Pseudomonadota; class Gammaproteobacteria; order Steroidobacterales; family Steroidobacteraceae; genus FEN-1191. The sequence continues at coordinate 7,912 of JAFEDW010000001.1, forward strand.
CTTCCTCATCGACCGCGAGCTGCCGACCGCCTTCGACAGCAAGCCTCGCTATCGGATGTCGGTCGCCGACCGCATCTGGCGCTTCGGCTATGAACCGGTCGGCCAGGCGGTGCGGCGCATGGCCGAACTGGTCACGGTGCTGCAGCAGGGGCGCATCTCGACCTACCTGCTCTACAGCTTCGTCACGCTGCTGGTGCTGTTGGCGCTGGTGCTATGAGCCCGCTCAATCTCACTACCCAGGCCCTGGAGATCATCGCGGCGATCGCGGCCGCGCCGCTGTTCGTCGGCTGGGTCAACCAGTGCCGCGCCTGGCTGCAGAACCGCAGCGCGCCGAGCGTCCTGCAGCCCTACCGCGGCATCCGCAAGCTGTTCCACAAGGATGCGGTGCTCGCCGAGCGCGCCTCGCCGCTGTTCCGCATCGCGCCCTACATGGTGTTCGGCGCGATGGTGCTGGCCGCGGCCATCATTCCCTCGATGGGCACGCGATTGCCGCTCACTGTCGCCGCCGACAGCATCGCCCTGGTCGGGCTGCTCGCGACCGCGCGCATGTTCATGTCGCTCGCGGCGATGGACGTCGGCACCGCGTTCGGCACGCTCGGGGCGCGCCGCGAAATGATGGTCGGGTTCCTGGCCGAGCCGGCGCTGCTGATGGTGATCTTCGTCGCGGCGCTGATCTCGCAGACCACTTCGCTCGCGGCGATCGCCGAACACCTGAGCAGCCAGACGCTGGCGCTCTATCCGAGCCTGGCCTTCACCGCCGTCGCGTTCACGCTGGTACTGCTGGCCGAGAACGCGCGCATCCCGGTCGATAATCCGGCCACGCACCTGGAACTGACGATGATCCACGAGGCGATGTTGCTGGAGTACTCGGCGCGCCACCTCGCGCTGATGGAATGGGCGGCGGCGCTGAAGTTGTTCAACTACGTCTGCATCGGCGTGGCGTTGTTCGTGCCCTGGGGCGTGGCGACCGAGAGCCAGGGTCCGCTCGGACTGCTCGTTTCGGTGCCGGTGCTGGCACTGAAGCTCTGCGGGGCCGGCGCCGGCCTGGCGGTCATCGAGACCGTGTCGGCGAAATTGCGCGTGTTCCGCGCCCCGGAACTGATGGCCACCGCCTTCCTGTTCGCCGTGCTGGGCCTGCTGGTCCACCTGTTGCTGGGAGCCTGAACCGTGGTGCACGTGCCGCTGCTGCTGCAACTCGTCAACACCTGCGCCGCCGGGCTGCTGCTGCTGTCGTTCGCGATGCTGTCGCAGCGGCGGGTCGTGACGCTGGTGTACCTGCTGGCCACGCAGGGCGCGCTGCTGTGCCTGGCCACGCTGCTGCTCGCGTGGCGCACGCACCAGCATCACCTGTACATCTCCGCCGCGCTGACGCTCGGCCTCAAGGTGATGTTCCTGCCGTGGCTCCTGCACCGGTTGATCCGCCGGCTCGACGTCTATTGGGACACCGAGCCGCTGCTGAACACCTCGGTCACGATGCTGCTCGGGTTGGTGATCGTGGTATTCGCCTTCGGCCTGGCGCAGCCGATCGCCGCGCTGTCCAGCACGGCGGCGCGCAGCACCATCGGCATCGCGATCGCGGTGATCCTGCTGGCCTTCATGATGATGATCACGCGCCGCAAGGCCATGTCGCAGGTGATCGGCTTCCTGTCGATGGAGAACGGCCTGTTCTTCGGCGCGATGAGCGCCACCTACGGCATGCCGATGGTGGTGGAACTCGGCGTCGCGCTCGACGTGCTGGTGGCGATGCTGGTGCTGGGGGTGTTCTTCTTCCAGATCCGGGAGCAGTTCGACAGCCTCGACCTGCATCACCTGGAATCGCTGAAGGAGAAACCGTAGCGTGGAATTCCTGCTGCTGCTCGGAACTCCGGTGGCCGGCGCGCTGTTGCTGGGCGTCTTCGGTGCGCGGCGCTGGGCGCCCGAGCTCAATGCACTGTTCAGCCTGGTCACGTTCGCCGCGGCCTGCGCGCTCACGGTGCGCATCGTCGCGCACGGCAACGTGCTGGTGGCGCACGAGCAATTCTTCATCGATCCGTTCAACGTGTTCCTCGTCACGCTGACCGCGTTCGTCGGGTTCACCACGGCGTTGTTCTCGCGACCCTACATGCGCGTGGAAATGACCCACGGGCGCTTAAGCCCCGGACGCCTGCGGCTCTATCACGCCATGTACCAGCTGTTCACGTTCACGATGCTGCTGGCGCTGACGACGAACAACATCGGCCTGCTGTGGGTCGCGATGGAAGGGGCCACGCTCTCGACGGTATTGCTGGTGACGCTGTATCGCACGCCGGCGAGCCTCGAAGCGGGCTGGAAATATTTCATCCTGTGCGGCGTCGGCATCGCGCAGGCGCTGTTCGGCACCATCCTGATCTATTTCGCCGCCGAGAAGGTCGTGGGCGGCGAAGGCGTCACCGCATTGCTGTGGACGCATCTCGATGCGGTCAAGACGCTGCTCGAGCCGCGCGTGATGAGCATCGCATTCGTGTTCCTGCTGGTGGGTTACGGCACCAAGGTGGGACTGGCGCCGCTCCACAACTGGCTGCCGGATGCGCACGCCGAGGGCCCGACGCCGATCTCGGCGGTGCTGTCGGGATTGCTGCTCAACGTGGCGCTGTACGCCGTCGTGCGCTGCAAGGTGCTGGTCGAGGGCTCGCTCGGATCGCAGCTGCCATCGACCATGCTGATGGGCTTCGGGCTGGTCTCGGTGGTGCTGGCGGCATTGTTCCTGTGGCGGCAGCGGGACATCAAGCGGCTGTTCGCCTATTCGTCGGTCGAACACATGGGCATCATCACGTTCGCGTTCGGCATGGGCGGGCCGGTGGCGAACTTCGCGGCGCTCCTGCACATGACTGTGCACTCGCTGACCAAGTCGGCGATCTTCTTCACCGTCGGCCACGCCGCGCAGAAAGCCGGCTCGCAGCTGATGGACCAGATCCGCGGGCTGATCACGCTCAGCCCGACGATCGGCTGGGGACTGATGCTCGGGAGCCTGGCGATCGTCGGCATGCCGCCGTTCGGCGTGTTCGCGGCCGAGTTCCTGATCCTGACCACGGCGATGAAGCAGCAGCCGTGGGCGACACCGATCCTGCTGCTCGCGCTCGGCGTCGCGTTCGCCGCGGTGTTCGGCCGCGTCCAGCCGATGGTGTTCGGCGAGACCACCGCGAAGCGCCTGCCACATCCGCCGGCGTTGCTGCCGGTGTTCGTGCACCTGGCGATCGTGCTGATGCTGGGCCTGTTCGTGCCACCGTACCTTGCCGGGTGGTACCGGCAGGCTGCGATCATGATCGGAGGTCACTGACATGCCGCTGCGGCATTGGCTGGCGCGCGCCGAGGAGCTGCCCGGCAGTCCCGCGGCCGCGCGCGTCGTCGTCGACGCCGCGGATTGGCACGCGGCGGCGCAGGCCGTCGCGGCAACCGGCGGGCAATTGTTGTCCTTGTGGGCGTCCGGCGAGACGGCCACTGCGGGCGCTGCGTCGGTGCGCGCCGCGCTGCTGCACGAGCGCGGCCTGCTGGTGCTCGAGCACGCGCCGGGCGGGCCCGATCGGCGCTATCCCGGGCTGGAGTCGATCTTTCCCGTGGCAACGCGCCTGCAGCGCGCGGCCTTTGACCTCAGCGGAATGCGTGCGGATGCTCCCGACCAGCGTCCGTGGCTGCGCCATGCGGCCTGGCCCGCGCATGTGCACCCGTTGCGCGAGCCTGTCGTCGTCACCGATCCCACGGCGGCAACGGCCGACGATTATGCGTTCCAGGGCGTCGAGGGCGACGGCGTGCACGAGGTGCCGGTGGGGCCGGTGCACGCCGGCATCATCGAGCCCGGGCATTTCCGCTTCTCCGTCGTCGGCGAGAAAGTGCTCCGGCTCGAGGCGCGGCTCGGCTACGTGCACAAGGGCATCGAGCTTCGCTTCCAGCAGCTGGCGCTGGCCGAGGGCCACCGGCTGGCCGCGCGCGTATCGGGCGATTCGGCCGTGGCGTATTCGTGGGCCTACTGCCAGGCGGTCGAGGGACTCGCGCGCACGGCGGTGCCGCCGCGCGCACTGTGGCTGCGCGCGCTGTGCCTCGAGCTCGAGCGCGTGCAGAACCACCTCGGCGACCTCGGTGCGCTCGGCAACGATGCCGGCTTCGCTTTCGGCCTGGCGCAATTCTCGCGCCTCAAGGAAGAGTTGCTGCGCGCGATGCAATCAGTGTTCGGCCAGCGTTACCTGCTCGACGCCGTGGTTCCCGGCGGCATGGCCGCGGACGTCGGCGCGGCGGGCGCCGCGGCACTGGCCGGCTGCCTGCGGCGCATCGCCAGCGAGAGCGTCAAGCTGCGCAACATCTACGACGAGCACGCCGGCGTGCAGGACCGCTTCGTCGGCGCCGGCCAGGTGCCGCCGGAGCTGGCGCGGCGCCTGGGCCTCATCGGTCTCGCGGGCCGCGCCAGCGGCCAGGACCTCGACCTGCGGGTCGATGCGCCATGGCCGCCCTACGATGCGCTTGCGCCGCTCAAGTGCGGCCATCGCGCCGGCGACGTCGCTGCCCGCGTCGCGGTGCGCTTCGATGAACTGCAGGTGTCGATACGACTCGCTGCACGCGTGCTCGAGCAGCTGCCCGCCGGAGCGGTGCACAGCGCATTGCTCGCACCGCCGGCGACAGCGGGCGAGATCGGCATCGGGCTGATCGAGGGCTGGCGCGGCCCGGTCATGGTGGCGCTCGAGCCGGACGCGCGCGGCGGCATTGCGCGCTGCCATCCGCACGACCCGTCTTGGCAGAACTGGCCGGTGCTCGAGCACGCGATCCTCGGCAACATCGTTCCGGATTTCCCGCTGATCAACAAATCGTTCAATCTCTCGTACAGCGGACACGACCTGTAGTCATGCTGAAGACCCTGCGCACCATCGCCGCCGTCGGCATCGTTTCGGAGCCACCGCCAGCCGACGACCCGGCGCTGCGCGTGCGCGAGGCACTGCCGGCGAAGATCCGCGAGGTGCTGGGACGGGCGCTGTGCATCCGCTACGTCGACGCGGGTTCATGCAACGGCTGTGAACTCGAGGTGCACGCGCTCAATAACCCGCTGTACAACATCGAGGGGCTCGGCATCCGCTTCGTTGCCAGCCCGCGCCATGCCGACCTGTTGCTGGTCTCCGGCCCGGTCTCGCGCCACATGGCGGTGGCGCTACGGCGCACGTTCGATGCGATACCCGACCCGAAGCTCGTCGTCGCACTCGGCGATTGCGGCTGCACCGGCGGCATCTTCGGCGAGAGCTACGCAAGCTGCGGCCGGGTTGCCAACGTCATTCCCGTGGATGTCATCGTGCCCGGCTGCCCGCCCAGCCCGGTGCAGATGCTGCAGGGCATCCTCACCGCGGTTGCCGCGATGCCGGCGGGGCGCATGGCTCACGGCCCATAGCTCGACCGCACCGGCGCCGCCCGCGAGCAGTGCGGCGGCGGCCGAAGCGACGGTGCTGCCGGTCGTGATGACATCATCGACGAGCGCGACGCGCGGTGCGCCGTGCAGCGCGCGGGTCGCCGCGAAGGCGCCGCGCACGTTGTGCCGGCGTTCGCCCAGCGGCAGGTGCGATTGCTCGCGCGTGGCGCGCCGGCGCTCGAGCAGCGCGCGATCGAGCGGCAGCGCCAGCGTGCGCGCCGCGAAGCGCGCGAGTTCGGCCGCCTGGTTGTAGCCGCGCTCGCGCAGGCGCAGCGCGTGCAGCGGCACCGGCACCACGAGGTCGGGGAGCGGCGCGGTGCAGCGGGCGCGCTCGAGCGCGAGCAGCGTGCCCAGCAGCCGTGCGTGCGCGCGTTCGCCGTGGAATTTCAGCGCGCGCACCAGCGCATCGACCGGGAATGCGTAACGCCAGGGGCAGCAGATGTGCGCGAAGCCCGGCGACTCGAAGGCATCGCCCCGATCGACGCGCGGCAGTTCCGCGAGGCAGCCGGCGCACAGGTCGATCGGCCCGGGTAAACCGCCCTGGCCGCAGAGTACGCAGCACGGCGGCGCCAGTGCCGAGCCAACGGCCGAGAGCAGCCGACCGATTGTCGACCTGGAGGGCCTTTGCAGGTTGACAGCGGGTGGTGGGCTGGCGAACATGATCCCGCAAGGATTCTGGCTGCCCGTAACCGAAGGGCACAGCCGTCATTTCTGCTGCGAATCGAGGGAATCAGGCCATGCTCGAACCCCGGCACGACTGGACATTGGCCGAAGCGGAGGCGTTGTTCGCACTGCCCTTCCCGGAACTGCTGCACCGCGCGCAAGCCGTGCACCGCGCCTGGCACGACCCGGCCGCGGTGCAGATGAGCACCTTGCTGTCGATCAAGACCGGCGCCTGCCCCGAGGATTGCGCCTATTGCCCGCAGAGCGTGCGCTTCGACACCGGCGTCGCCAACGAGGCGCTGCTGCCGCTCGAGGCGGTGCTCGAGCGTGCCCGCGCCGCGCGTGCGGCCGGCGCGACGCGCTTTTGCATGGGCGCGGCCTGGCGTTCGCCCAAGCAGCGCGACCTCGACAAGGTCGCCGCGATGGTGCGCGGCGTGCGCGAGCTCGGGCTCGAGACCTGCGTGACGCTCGGCATGGTGACGGGCCCGCAGGCGCAACAACTCAAGGACGCGGGCCTCGACTACTACAACCACAACCTCGACACGTCGGAAGAGTTCTACGGCGAGATCATCACGACGCGCTGCTACCAGGACCGGCTCGACACGCTGGATGCGGTGCGCGCGGCCGGCCTCAACGTCTGCTGCGGCGGCATCATCGGCATGGGCGAAACGCCGCGCGATCGCGCGCAGTTGCTGGTGACGCTCGCGGGGCTCCCTGAGCATCCGCAGAGCGTGCCGATCAACCAGCTGGTGCGCGTGCCCGGCACGCCGCTCGCCGCTGCCGCGCCGGTCGATCCGTTCGACTTCGTGCGCACGATCGCCGTGGCGCGCATCATGATGCCGCGCGCGCAGGTGCGGCTGTCGGCCGGCCGCGAGACGATGAGCGATGAGCTGCAGGCGCTCGCCTTCCTCGCGGGCGCGAATTCAATTTTCTACGGCGACAAGCTGCTGGTCACCGGCAATCCGGATGTGGAGCACGACCGCGCGCTGCTCGCGCGCCTCGGCATGCACGCGGAAGCGGCGGGCGCCGCGCACGGCGCGCAGCCACCACTGCACGCGCCGGCGGCCACGGCCGGCGTATCGACCGCCGGCACAGCCACTGCCACGGCCTGAAGCGCGGGGGCGGGTGGCGCAATGGAGCCGGCGGCACGAGCGCGGGAGGAATTGCTGCAGCGCCTCGGGTTCTTCAAGCTCGAGCCGCGCGTGGTCGTCGACCTGGGCTGTGGGAGCGGCGCGGGCGCGGCCGCATTGCGCAAGCGTTATCCGCGCGCCCGCGTGATCGCGGTCGACCGCGACTTCCCGATGACGCAGCAGGCCCGGCGCAACCAGCGCTTCTGGCGGCGCTTCGACTGCGTCTGCGCCGACGGCGCTGCGCTACCGCTCGCGGCGCATTCAATCGACCTGATGTTCAACAGCCTGGTGCTGGCGTACTGCGAAAACCCCGATGCGCTGCTGGCGGAAATGCGGCGCGCGCTGCGTCCCGGCGGCCTGCTGCTGCTGGCGACGCTCGGCCCCGGAACGCAGCCAGGCCCGCACGCGGCCGGGCATTTCGCCGACATGCCACAGCTCGGCGCCGCGCTCGCGCACGCGGGGTTCATCGAACCCGTGCTCGATCTCGATCGACAGGCCGGCGTTGAATACATTTACGGCGCGGCTTTTGCCGGGGGCGCCGATGCTCGTGCCGGTGCGCAGGCCGTTGCGCGCGGCGATGAGAGCGTCGTGCCGCTCGGCGCACTGCGCACCCGGCCGCGGTCGCCGTCATGAGCGGCAACCCGTGAGCGCCGCCGTTTATTTCGTCGCCGGCACCGACACCGCCGTCGGCAAGACCCGTGTCACCGCCGGGTTGCTCGCGGCCGGCCGCGCCGCGGGACTGAAGGTCGCGGGCATGAAGCCGGTGGCCTCCGGCGCCGAGATCCATAGCGACGGGCTGGTCAGCGCCGACGCCCTCCAGATCGCGGCCGCTTCCGGGCAGACAACGCGGTACAAGAAGTTGAACCCTTATTGCCTGTTGGATGCAATTTCTCCGCATATCGCGGCAAATAGGCAAGATATTCGCATTGATATCGGCAAGATCGGCGAACTTGCCTCCCAGATCGCCGAGCGGCACGAACTACTCCTTATAGAGGGCGCCGGCGGCTGGTACACCCCGATCAGCGAGTCGGAATCGATGGCGGACCTCGCCAGGGCGCTGGGCGCGCCCGTGATCCTGGTCGTCGGCCTGCGGCTTGGTTGCCTCAATCATGCGCGGCTGACGCGCGAGGCGATCGAACACGGCGGTTGCACGCTGGCGGGATGGGTCGCCAACCGCATCGATCCGCACCTCGCCGCCAGCACCGAGAATCTCGCGACGCTCGAGACGCTGCTGGGCGCGCCACCGCTGGCGGTACTGCCACATGCCACCGATGCGGTCCACGACGTGCAACACCTGGAAAATGCGCTGGCGCGCTTGCGGGCGGCGCGCGCTGCACGTGGCGGCTGAGGCCAATTCAAGTCAAATACATCAATGCGTTGCGATGGAAAAGCCGCATCCGCTAAGATGCCGCGCCGCACACGCATCGCCATTGCCGGCGGGGCCAGCCGCGCAACATCCTAGGGCCAGTTAATGAACATGAAGAAACTCGCAACCGCCATCGCCGTCGTCACTGCCGCGCTGGCGTCTCCCGCCGCGTTCGCGGCCTGGACGCTGAACATGACGCCGGGCATCTCGGCCATTTCACGGCGCATCTACGACCTGCACATGGTCATGTACTGGTGGTGCGTGGCGATCGCGATCGTGGTGTTCGGTTTCATGATCTACACCATGGTGCGGTTCCGCAAATCGCAGGGCGCCGTGCCCGACACCAAGCTCGTGCACAGCACCACGGTCGAGATCATCTGGACGGTGATTCCGGTGCTGATCCTGATCATCATGGCGGTGCCGGCGACGCGCACGCTGATCGAGACCGACGATGCCTCGCACAGCCAGCTGACGATCCGCATCACCGGTTACCAGTGGAAATGGGGTTACCAGTACGTCGACTCCGGCGTCGAAGTGCTCTCGACGCTCGATCGCGCCAGCAACGCGGCGCGCCAGCTCGGCTCGAACATCGACCCGGCCACGGTGCCGAATTACCTGCTGAACGTCGATCACCCGCTGGTCGTACCGGCCGGCGTGAAGGTGCGGCTGCTGATCAGCGCGCAGGACGTGATCCATTCGTGGTGGGTGCCGGCGCTCGCGATCAAGAAGGACGCGATCCCCGGCTTCGTCAACGAAGCCTGGTTCAACATCGACGCCGACAAGACCGGCCTGTACCGCGGCCAGTGCGCGGAACTGTGCGGCCGCGACCACGGCTTCATGCCGATCGTCATCGACGTGCGCAGCAAGGCTGATTTCGAGGCCTGGCTGAAGACGCAGCAGGCCATGCAGCGGCCGGCCGATCCGGCTGCGCCGGCGGTCGCGACGGCGGCCCCGGCGCCAGCGCACACCGGCTGATCGCCAGGCAACGCCGCCAGCAAACGCAACACTTTCCACCAGGATTCAAGCCCGCGAGATCATCAACATGGCCTACTCCGCTACCGCCGAATCCCACGAACACCACGATCACAAGCCCTCGGGCCTGTGGCGCTGGCTGTCGACCACGAACCACAAGGACATCGGCACGCTGTACCTGATCTTCGCCGGCGTCATGTTCTTCGTCGGCGGCTCGATGGCCATGGTGATCCGCCTCGAGCTGTTCAAGCCGGGCATGCAGTTCCTCGATCCGGCGTTCTTCAACTCGATGACCACGGTGCACGCGCTGGCGATGATCTTCGGCGCGGTGATGCCGGCCTGGGTCGGCCTCGCGAACTGGATGATCCCGCTGCAGGTGGGCGCGCCCGACATGGCGCTGCCGCGCATGAACAACTTCAGCTTCTGGCTGCTGCCGTTCGCGTTCACGCTGCTGCTGATCGGCTTCTTCGTGCCGGGCGGCGCGCCGGCCGGCGGCTGGACGCTGTATCCGCCGCTGGTGCTGCAGGGCGGCGATTCGTTCCCGCTGGCGATCTTCGCGATCCACCTGATGGGCGCCTCATCGATCATGGGCGCGATCAACGTCATCGTGACGATCATGAACATGCGCGCGCCGGGCATGACGCTGCTGCGCATGCCGCTGTTCGTGTGGACCTGGCTGATCACCGCCTACCTGTTGATCGCGGTGATGCCGGTACTCGCCGGCGCGGTGACGATGCTGCTGACCGACCATTTCTTCGGCACCAGCTTCTTCAGCGCTTCGGGCGGCGGTGACCCGGTGATGTTCCAGCACGTGTTCTGGTTCTTTGGGCACCCCGAGGTGTACATCCTGATCCTGCCGGCCTTCGGCATCGTCTCGGAAGTGATCCCGACTTTCTCGCGCAAGCCGCTGTTCGGCTACGAAGCAATGGTCTACGCGACCGCCTCGATCGCGTTCCTGTCGTTCATCGTGTGGGCGCACCACATGTTCACGGTCGGCATGCCGCTCGCCGGCGAACTGTTCTTCATGCTCTCGACGATGCTGATCGCGATTCCGACCGGCGTGAAGGTGTTCAACTGGTCTGCCACGATGTGGAAGGGTTCGCTCACTTTCGAGCCGCCGATGCTGTTCTGCCTCGCGTTCCTGTTCCTGTTCTCGATCGGCGGCTTTTCGGGCCTGATGCTCGCGATCGCGCCGGCGGATTTCCAGTACCAGGATACCTATTTCGTCGTCGCGCACTTCCACTACGTGCTGGTGCCGGGTTCGATCTTCACGATCATCGCGGCGGTGTACTACTGGCTGCCGAAGTGGACCGGCCACATGTACGACATGACGCTGGCGAAGTGGCACTTCTGGCTGTCGACGATCTTCGTCAACGTGCTGTTCTTCCCGCAGCATTTCCTGGGCCTCGCCGGCATGCCGCGCCGCATTCCCGATTACGCCACGCAGTTCGCCGACTGGAACATGGTCTCGTCGATCGGCGGCTTCGGCTTCGGGCTCTCGCAGCTGCTGTTCCCGTACATCGTGATCAAGTGCATCCGCGGCGGCGAGAAAGCCGCGGCCCGCGTCTGGGAAGGCGCGCACGGCCTCGAGTGGGAAGTGCCGTCGCCGGCGCCGTACCACACTTGGGAAACCGCGCCGAGCCTGGCCGTGATCCACAGCGGCGGCGAGCACTGGACCGAGGACTGAAACCGTGAGCGCCGGAGCACCATCGGAGCAGCAGCGGCGCGTGCGCCGCACGACCATCATGCTCGTGCTGCTGGCGCTCGCGATCTACGTCGGTTTCATCGTGCTGACCGTGCACCGGAGCCACGGGTGAAGAACGCCGAGGTGAACGGGCCCGCCGCAAGCGAGCCGGCCGCGCTCCGGCGCAGCAACCGCTCGCTGACCGGCAAGCTGTGGTTCTTCGTCGCGGGCAGTTTTGCGTTCGGATTCGCGCTCGTGCCGTTGTATCGCGTGCTGTGCTCGGTCACCGGCTTCGGCGACCAGAAGCTGCTGACCGAGGCGGTGGCGGCGCCGATCAGCGCCGCGAATGCGGCCGAAGGCGCCAACGCGCCGACCGCCGCAGGGATCGACCAGTCGCGCACGGTCACGGTCGAATTCATGGCCAACCTGCCGACGGTCGGCAACTGGGAATTCCAGCCGGTGCAGAAGACCCTGCAGGTGCACCCCGGGCAACTCTACGAGGCGGACTTCATCGCGCACAACCTCACCGGCCACGACACCGTCGCGCAGGCGGTGCCGAACATCGCACCGGGCGAAGCGGCGAGCTGGTTCCACAAGACGCAATGCTTCTGCTTCTCGCCGCAATCGTTCAAGCGCGACGAGCAGCGCGTGCTGCCGGTACGTTTCTTCATCGACCGCGCACTGCCCGCGTATGTCGATCGCGTCACGCTCAGCTACACTTTCTATGACGTCGCAGCAGGCGTCGCCGCCCGCTAGAGACCGGACAATCCCAGGGAAACATCATGTCGCACTCACACGCCCCGGCCGATTCCAGCAAGTACTACCTGCCGCACGGCACGCCGTGGCCGATCATCGGTTCGGTGGCCTTGTTCACGACGATGCTCGGCGTGGCGGCCTGGCTCAATGACTGGTTCGGTCCCGAGGTCTTTGCGCTGGGCCTGGCGCTGCTGGCCGTGATGTTCATCGGTTGGTTCCGCACCGTCATCAACGAGAACCAGCAGGGCGTGTACAACCTGCACGTCGACCGCTCGTTCCGCATGGGCATGATCTGGTTCATCTTCTCCGAGGTCATGTTCTTCGCCGCCTTCTTCGGCGCGCTGTTCTATGCGCGCACGCTGTCGGTGCCGTGGATCGGCGGCGAAGGCGTGAAGGTCTTCAACAAGATCTTCCTGTGGCAGAACTTCGATGCCGGATGGCCGACTAATGGCCCGGCGCACCTCGGACCACGCGCCGATGGCACGTTCGAAGTGATCCCGGCCTTTGGCGTACCGGCGCTGAACACCGCGATCCTGCTCACCTCGGGCGTCACGATCACGATCGCGCACCATGCGCTGAAGGCCGGCAACCGCGGCGTGCTGAAGGTATTCCTCGCGCTGACCTTCCTGCTGGGCTTCCTGTTCGTCACGCTGCAGGCGCGCGAATACGGCGAGGCCTACATGCACAAGGGCCTGCAGCTCTCGACCGGTATCTACGGCTCGACGTTCTTCATGCTGACCGGCTTCCACGGCCTGCACGTGACGATCGGCGCGATCATGCTGACGATCATCTGGCTGCGCACGCTGAACGGGCATTTCACGCCGACGCGGCATTTCGGCTTCGAAGCCGTGGCCTGGTACTGGCACTTCGTCGACGTGGTCTGGCTGGGCCTGTTCATCTTCGTCTACTGGATCTAGCCGCAAGGCACTGCGGCCCGCGGATCGCCGATGCGCCGTGAACCGACCAGCCGCGCAGGCACCGTGCATCGGCTGACGATCGACAGCGCGCTGCTCGGCGCGAACCTGGTCGGCGCCCCGGCTTCGCGCATCGTCGATGTCTACGTGCCGCATGGCCAGGATGGCCGCGGACTACCGCTGCTCGTCGACCTGGTCGGCTACACCGCCGGCGGGCCGGCGCACACCAACTGGAAGAACTTCGGCGAGAATGCGCCCGAGCGGCTCGATCGCCTGATCGGCGCCGGCGCGATGCCGCCGGTCGTGGTTGCGTTTCCCGATTGCTTCACGCGGCTCGGCGGCAACCAGTACATCAACAGCGCCGCGCAGGGTCCGTGGGCCGATTTCCTGGTGCGCGAGATGGTGCCGCGTGTCGAGCGCGACTTCGGCTGCGGCGGCAGCGGGCGCCGCGGCGTGTTCGGCAAGAGCTCGGGGGGCTACGGCGCGATCGTGCACGCGATGCTGTATCCGGATTTCTGGGCGGCCGCGGCCAGCCACTCGGGCGACATGGGATTCGAGACCTGCTACCTGCCCGGGCTCGTGCGCAGCTTGCGCGAGTTCGCGCGCGCCGGCGGCATCAAGCCCTGGCTCGAGGAGTTCGAGAAGCGGCCGAAGGTCAAGGACGATGATGTCGAGACGCTCGAGATGCTCGCCATGTGCGCCAGCTACGATCCGGATCCGGCGGCCTACATGGGTGTGCGCCTGCCGCTCGACCTGGAAACCGCGGAGATCATCCCGGAACGCTGGGCGAATTTCGCGAAATGGGATCCGCTCAACATCGTGCAGACCCGCGGCCCAGGGCTCAAGGCATTGCGCGCGTTGTACATCGATTGCGGCAACATCGATCAGTTCAACCTCGTCTACGGCGCACGCCGGCTGCACCGCGCGCTCGAGCGCCTCGGCGTGGCGCATCGCTACGAGGAATTCCCGGACAACCACTCGAACGTCGACTACCGCATGGACATCAGCCTGCCGTTCCTCGCGGCGGCACTGACACCCCGCGGCTGACCGGGTTAGACTGAACGCATGGCGGAAAAGCCCAGCGTCTGCCCGCTCGACTGCCCCGACACCTGCAGCCTGACGGTGACCGTGGCCGACGAGCAGATCGTGTCGGTCAAGGGTTCGAAGGCCAATCCGATCACGCGCGGCGCGATCTGCGCCAAGGTGGCGCGCTTCTATCCCGAGTTCGTGCATGGCCCGAACCGCCTGCGCCATCCGCTGCGCCGCACCGGCGCGAAGGGCGCCGGTGAGTTCACGCGCATCACGTGGGCCGCGGCGCTCGATGAGATCCACGCGCGCGTCAATGCGGTGATCGCACGGCACGGGCCGCAGGCCGTGATGCCGCTCAACTACGCCGGCCCGCAGGGCTTGCTGGCGAGCGATTCCATGTCGCTGCGCTTCTTCCACCAGATGGGCGCGACGCAGCTGCATCGCAGCGCGTTGTGCGGCGGCATCCGCAGCCAGGCCTATGCCGGCATGTTCGGCGAAGCGCCGGGCACGCCATTGCAGCAGGCGAGCCTGGCGCAGCTGATCATCGTCTGGGGCAACAACGCCACCGCCTGCAACCTGCACCTGATGCGCCAGATCAACATGGCCAAGCGCAACGGCGCGAAGCTCGTGGTCATCGATCCGCGGCGCATCAAGGCCGCCGACCAGGCGCATCTGTTCCTGGCCGTGCGACCGGGGACGGACGTCGTGCTGGCGTTTGCGCTCGCCTGCGAACTCGAGCGACAGGGCGGGCTCGATCGCGCGTTCATCGACGCGCACGTGCTCGGGTTCGATGCCTACATGGCCGTGGCGCGCGAATATCCGGCCGCGCGCGCCGCGGAGATCTGCGGGCTCGCCGTCGACGACATCGTCCGGCTGGCGCAGTGGTACCGCGAGGCGACGCCAGCAGTCATCGCCTGGGGCAACGGGCTCGAACGCAACCAGAACGGCGGTTCGGGCATTCGCGCAATCGCCGCGTTGCCGGCGCTCGCGGGCAAGTTCGGCGTGCCCGGCGGCGGACTGATCGCGGCGGCCGGCAATGCGTATCCGACCACTTCCGATGCGTTGACGCGCCCTGATCTTGCGCCGCCGAATACGCGCACGCTGAACATCATCGATGTGGGCGGTGCGCTGCTCGACCCGACGCTGGCGCCGCCGATCGACGCGATCTTCATCTACAACCACAATCCGCTGATCGTGCATCCGGACCAGAATCGCATGCGCCGCGCGCTGGCCCGCGATGACCTGTTCACCGTCGGAATCGACGTGGCGATGACCGACAGCATGCAGTACGCGGACATCGTGCTGCCGGCCTGCAGTCATTTCGAATACGCCGACCTGTACGCGGCGTACGGCCAGCAGTACCTGCAGCGTGCCGAGCCGGTCATCGCGCCGGTCGACGAAGCGTTGCCGAACACCGAGATCTTCCGCCGCCTCGCCGCGCGCTTCGGCTACACCGGCCCGATATTCACCGCCAGCGACGCCGAGCTCATCGACGCTGCGGTCGACAGCACTGATCCGCGCATGCGCGGCCTGCGCGGGAGTGAAGTGCCGCTCGATGCGGCGCTCAGCATGGAATACCACGGCGCCGAGCCGGTGCTGTTCCGCAACGTGTGGCCGACGACGCCCAGCGGCAAGATCGAACTGCAATCGGCTGAGCTCGCGCGCCTGTACGATGCGCCGTTGCCCGGTTTCCGCCCGGTCGGTTCGACGTTTCCGCTGGCGCTGATCACGCCGGCTTCGGACAAGCGCATCACCTCGACGTTTGGCGGGCTCTCGTTCAATGCCGATACGCCGGTGCTCGAGATGCATCCCGCCGACGCCGCGGGCCGCAATCTCTCCGACGGCGCGCTGGTACGCGTGTGGAACGAACTCGGCGAAGTGTTCCTGCCGCTGCGCGTCACGACGGCCATGCGCCCGGGCGTGGTGTGTTCGGAGAAGGGCGCGTGGATGCGAACCAGCCGCAACGGCCAGACCGTGTCGGCGCTCGCGCCGACGCACAAGGCCGATGTCGCCGCCGGCGCCTGCTTTAACGACGCGCGCGTCGACGTCGCGGCGGCTTGAAGCGGCCGGGCAACCGCTCCAACGCCATGAGAGATCAGGCGGGCTTCGCGGCGAAGAGCCACTATGCCGTCCTCGATGGCCTTCGAGGTGTCGCTGCGCTGGTCGTCGTCGTATTCCACGTGTTCGAGACCTTCGCCGACGACAATCGCTTCAGGCAAATCATCAATCACGGCTACCTGGCCGTCGATTTCTTCTTCCTGCTGTCGGGCTTCGTGGTTGCCTACGCCTATGACGATCGTTGGGGCAGGATGTCGCAGTGGGGGTTCTACAAGCGGCGCTTGATCCGCCTGCAACCGATGGTCGTGATGGGCAGCCTCATTGGCGCCGCGCTGTTCTATCTGCAGGCGGGCCCGGTTTTTCCGTTGATCTCCACGACACCTCCATGGCAGCTGCTGCTGGTCATGCTGGTGGGCTGCACGCTGCTGCCGTTGCCCCCGTCCGCGGATATCCGGGGTTGGCAGGAAATGCATCCGCTGAACGGTCCGGCGTGGTCCCTCTTCTATGAGTACATCGGCAACATTGCCTACGCCACCGTCGTGCGCAGGCTCCCTGATTTCCTGCTGACGCTGCTCGTGTTGGCCTGCGCCATCTTTCTCGTCCAGCTCGCCGTGTTTGGCGGACACGGCGACCTGATCGGGGGCTGGGCATTGGACCCCAAGGGCCTGCACATCGGATTCGCGCGGCTGCTGTTTCCTTTCTTCGCCGGCGTCCTGCTGATGCGGCTCGGGACGCGCTTCGTCGTCAGGGGAGCATTCGCGATCTGCAGCCTGCTGCTGCTGCTGGCGCTGTCGCTCCCTCGCTTCGGGGGACCCGCGCACCTATGGGTCAATGGTCTCTACGAGGCGGTGTGCGTGATCGTGGTATTCCCGCTGATCGTGGCCATCGGCGCCGGCGAGCAGGCGGTCGATGGCGTGTCGATCAGGATTGCGCGTTTCTTCGGGGATCTCTCGTATCCCCTGTACATCACGCACTATCCTTTGATCTATCTCTACACGGCGTGGGTGGAGCGCGGCAAAGTGTCGGCTTCCCGGGGCGCTCCATTCGGAGTGCTGCTCGTCATCGCGAGCATCGTGATCGCATATGCCTGCTTCAGGCTCTATGACCTGCCCGTCAGGCGCGCGCTCGCTGCAAGGTTTCTCGGCAAGGCCGCGTGAGCCGGATCTTTGCCGGCTGGAAACTATCCCGCGATCAACTCCACCCGCTCGACATCGGGCGCGGCCTGGTTGTGCAGCTCGGTGTTGAATGACACGAGCACGAACGGACGCGTGCCGGTGTTCTTGAAGGCGTGCGGCACGCCGGGCGGGAACTGGAAGCGCCACACCTCGCCCGCGGGCACGACCGCTTCGCGCGTCGCCTCGCCGTCGCGGTAACGCACCAGCGCCTCGCCGTACACCGCGGTGACCTCGGTGCCGCGCAGGTGGCGGTGGTTGCCCCGTACGGCGCCGGGTTCGGTGATGACCGCGTGCACGTTGCGCCAGCCACCGAGGATCTGCGGCTCCAGCGGCTCGAACACCGCGCCGCGCGCGTCCGAGTGCACCTTGATGCGCGTGATCGTGACCTTCTGCATCGCGCCCCTCGCCATTGGGTGACCCGCTGCAATTATCCGCGATTCTGGGCCACAATGGGGCATCTCGCCGAAAGGGGTGCACGATGCGGATGAAAGCCTGCTTAGGCGTGCTCGCTGGCATGAGCCTGGGGTTCGCGGCGATGGCCGCTGACGACGACCCGTTCCTGTGGCTCGAGCAGGTCAACGACCCGCGCGCGATGGACTGGGTGAAGGCCGAGAACGCCAAGACCGCGGCGGTGCTCGAGCAGGATGCCCGCTATGCGAGGCTGCGCCAAGCCGCACTGACGCTGGCGCAGGCGAACGATCGCATCCCCGAACCGTCCGTGATGGGCGGCGACATCTACAACCTGTGGCAGGACGCCGAACACCAGCACGGCCTGTGGCGGCGCACCGGCTTCGCCGATTTCCTGCGGCCGGATGCGGCGTGGCAGCCGCTGCTCGACCTCGACGCGCTGTCGGCGGCCGAGCACGCCAACTGGTTCTGGCACGGCGCGGACTGTGCCGAGCCCGGCGAGCACGATTGCATGCTGGCGCTGACCGATGGCGGCGAGGATGCGGTGACGGAGCGCGAGTTCGACGTGCGCAGCGGCCACTTCGTCGACGGCGGCTTCGTGCTGCCGCGCGGCAAGCAGGACATTGCCTGGGAGGACGAGAACACGCTGCTCGCCAGCCGCGAATGGACGCCCGGCGAGATGACGAGCTCGGGCTACCCCTACGTCGTCAAGCGGCTGCGCCGCGGGCAAGCGCTCGCGGCGGCCACCGAAGTGTTTCGTGGCGACGCCAACGACGTCGGCGTCGGGCCGGCCAGCCTTCGTGATGGGGATGGGAATACGGCGGTGCTGATCGTGCGCTACCGCACTTTCTTCGAGACTGAATACGCACTGCTCGGGAAGAACGGCCCCGTGCCACTCGCGCTGCCGCGCAAGAGCAGCATCGTCGGCCTGGTCGCGAACCGGTTGATCGTCGAGCTGCGCGAGGACTGGCGCACCGCACCCGGCAAGGTCTTCACTTCCGGTTCGGTCGTCGCCATAGACATGGCGCAGGCGCGCGCCGCGCCGGGGAAACCCAAGCCCACGCTGGTCTACTTGCCGGAAGCGCGCCACGCGTTCATCGCGGCGCGCGTGACGCGCGACAAACTCGTGGTCACCGAACTCGACAATGTGCGCGGCCGCGTGCTGGTGTACACGCCGGCTAAGGCCGGCGGCTGGTCGCGCCGCTCGCTGCCCTTGCCCGACAACGCCAGCGTCGAGGTCGTCGACACCGACCTGCACAGCAATCGGGCCTTCATCGAGGTCACCGGTTTTCTCACGCCGGCGAGCTTGTGGCTGTTCGACCTCGACAGTGGCGCGGCGCAACTGGTGCGTGCGCTGCCGCCGCGTTTCGATGCCTCGCGCCTGGTCGTCGAGCAGCTCGAGGCGGTGTCGAAGGACGGCACGCGCGTGCCCTATTTCGTCGTGCGCGCGAAGGACATGCCGCTCGATGGCAGCACGCCGCTGATCCTCGAGGCCTACGGCGGCTTCCAGGTTTCCGAGACGCCGTATTATTCCGCGACGCTCGGCAAGCTGTGGCTCGAGCGCGGCGGCGCCTATGCGCTGGCGAACATCCGCGGCGGCGGCGAATTCGGGCCCGCCTGGCACGAGGCGGGCCTGAAGACGCACCGCCAGCGCATCTACGACGACTTCGCCGCCGTCGGCGAAGACCTGATTGCCCGCAAGTACACTTCGCCCGCGCACCTCGGCATCCGCGGCGGCTCGAACGGCGGCTTGCTGATGGGCGTGGAATTCAACCAGCACCCCGACTTGTGGGGCGCGGTCGACATCGAGGTGCCGCTGCTCGACATGTTGCGCTACGAGCAGATCGACGCCGGCGCATCATGGGTCGGCGAATATGGCAGCGTGAAGGTTCCCGAAGAACGCGCCTTCCTCGCCTCGATTTCGCCGTACCAGAACCTGCGCGCCGACGTGCACCACCCGCTGCCGCTGATCTGGAGCACGAGCAAGGACGATCGCGTCGGCCCGCAGCACGCACGCAAGTTCGCCGCGAAGATGGCGTCGATGGGCCTGCCGTACCTGTTCTACGAGGTGCTCGAGGGCGGCCACTCGGCCGGCGCCACGCTCGATGAAGCGGCCTCGACCAGCGCGCGCGAGTACACGTATTTTTCGCGCCAGCTCGGGCTGCCGTGAACAGCGCGACTCACTGCACGACGATCGTTCCCGCCATCTGCGGGTGGATCGAACACCCGTAGCGGTACGTGCCCGGCTTGTCGAAGCGGACGCTGTAGGTCTCGTCCTGGTCGAGCGCGCCCGAACGAATGAGCTCATCGGCGCCGCGCACCGTGTGCGGCTCGGCGTCGCGGTTGCGCCAGGTCACCGTGGTGCCGGCGGCGATCGTGAGCGTGCGCGGCGCGTACAGGAAATCCTTGATGTCGATCGTGGCGATCCGTGCCGCCCGAGGGATCGACGCCAACGATGCTGTTGGCGCCGCCTGATCGGCTGCACGCACAATCACCACGCTCGTGGCCAGCACGGCCACCGCGATGATGCGAAGCGTTGCGCTCATGCCAGCGTCCGATCGCTGAGCGCGAGGGCTTGCGGATGGCCTTGCACCGACACGCTGCTGACGCCGAGCATCCGGGGCAGTTGATCGGCCGGCACCTTCAGCGGACCTGGCCCCGGTGCGGCGCCCGCCGCGGGCTGTGGGTAAGCGGTTGAGCGCGCGGTGTGGAAGGTGATGTGGCCTTCCACCTTCTGCACGATCTGGTGGATGTGACCGTTCAGCACGGTGACGGAACCGAAGCGGCGCAAGTAGCCCATGGCCTGTCCGGCATCGGCAGTGCCCCAACCCCAGGGCTCGTAGATGTTCCACATCGGCATGTGCGCGAACACGACGATCGGCGTGCTCGCCGCGCGGCCCTTGAGGTCGGCCTCGAGCCATTCGAGCTGTTCGGCGCCGAGCGAGGCCAGGTTGTTGGGCTTGAATTGCAGCACGTTGATCAACCCGACGAAATGCACGCCGTGATGGTCGAAGCTGTAGTAGCCGCGATTGCCGGATGGCTTGCCGTAACGATTGAAGTACTCGCTCGCGGTCGCATCCGCGACATCGTGTTCACCGGGCGTCGTGTGCAGCTCGACGACGCGCAGCTTCGACAGCAGCAGCGCCGCGGCGTCGAATTCCGCCGGCTTCGACAGATGCGTGATGTCGCCGGTGTGGATGACCATGTCCGGCCGGTCGGGCATCGCATTGACCAGCTCGATGGTCTGCTTGAGGGTACCGGCCACGTCCGGGTTCGCCTCCTTGTTGAAACCGATGTGCGTATCGCTGATCTGCACGAACAGCGGGATGCCGCGGGCTGCACGCGGACGCGCATCGGTGGCGGCCTGGGCGAGGTCGACGGGCGTGAACACGCCCCCGGCCAGCGTGAACAGCGTGCCGGCGCCGCCGTAGGCGAGGCACTTGAGCGCATGGCGGCGTGAGGCGTTGATGTCTGCGTCCGCGGTCATCGGGAGTATCCTTGAGCAGTTGACGGATACCCGATGAGACTCGAACGGGTGTTGGTTTATTCCCGACGATCATTTTTCGCGCCGGCGGGAATAAACCCGCGCCACAAACAGTCTGATAGCGAGAGCGAAGCCAAGTGCCCAGCGACACTAGCCCACGAAACAGCCGGTTTGTAACGGAGGTGCTGCCGCACGGCGCCGCCGCGTACAACCTCGCGCGGTGGCTCTGCCGCAACGAGGCCGACGCGCGCGACATCGTGCAGGAATCGTTCGCGCGTGCGCTGCAGTATTTCAGCGGGTTTCGCGGCGGTGACGCGCGCTCGTGGCTGCTCGCGGTCGTGCGCAACACGGCCCGCAGCTGGCTCAAGTCGAAACCGCCCATGGCAAGTGCCAAGGCAAATTCGGGCGCGGAGGCGTCATGGCAGGACGAGGCCGAGCCGCTGGAGGCGCCGCCCGGCAGCGGGACGCCGCCGGGCGCCGATCCGTTGCACGCGGTCATCAGTGACGAGCAGGCGCGCGAGCTGCGCCAGGCCGTCATGGAGCTGCCGGTGGAGCATCGCGAGGTGCTGGTGTTGCGAGAATTCGAAGACCTGGCTTACCGCGACATCGCCGCGATCGTCGGCTGCCCGATCGGCACGGTGATGTCGCGCTTGGCGCGCGCGCGCGATGCGCTCGCCGCGCGGTTGCGCGAGGAGGCACGAGTATCGTGAACCACGAGGAAGCACAGGCACTGCTCGAGGCCTATCACGACGGGCAACTCGGCATCGCCGACACGGTGCGCATCGAGGCGCACGTCGCTGATTGCGAAACCTGCCGCGGCTGGCTGCGCGAGCGACAGTCGCTGCGCGCCCAACTGCGCGCGGCGCCGCTCCGCTATCGCCTGCCCGACGATCTCGACGCCGCGATTCGCGCGCAGTCCGAACCGGCGTCGTCCGAATCGGCGCCGAATGCAACGGCGGCCGCGATTGCGCCTGCGCGCGCGCGGCGCCCCATGCTGGCCGCCACCTGGCCGCGCGCG
>JAFEDW010000200.1 GCA_018241455.1 Pseudomonadota bacterium
TAGCGGAGCCACCGCGCCGGACATCAGTGCGGTCAATGCGGTTCTGGCCCAATATGCCGGCACCACTCCCTACGCCGGCTCGGGACCGTACAACGGCGCCATCGGCGTCAACACTGACGGCACGATATTCACCACCGTGGTGCCCGGATCACTGGGATGCGCGCAGAACTACAAGGGCGTCGGCAGCGTCACCGGCGCGCAAATCTCGCCCAGTTGCACGCAGGCCGGCGTGGTGCTCGGCAACTACTTCGCCGTGCAGGTGCCGCTGACCAAGTACAACGCCTTCGGCAGCGTCGATTACAAGCTGGCCGACCACGTCACGGCCTACGCGCAGCTCAACTTCTCTGATTCCAGCGCGCTGGATGCCACCAGCCCGGGCAGCACCAAGACCAACAACTCGATCGAGTTGTATGTGCCTGTCAGCAACCCCTACGTGCAGTCAAACGCCAACCTGCTCTCGCTGATCAACTCCGCCTACGGCGGGACGGCGCCCGCTGATGCCCAGTTTGGTTATTCCAAATTGCTGTTCGGCTGGGGCAATCGCATACAGGATTTCAACTACACCGTCTGGCAGGGACTGGCCGGACTGAAGGGCGATGTCCCCGGCACGAAACTGACCTTTGACCTGTATGCCTCGTATGGGCGCAGCACTTACACCAGCAAGGCCAGTGGCGACATCAGCATCTCGGCCATCAACAACGTGCTGAGCAACGAGGGCGTTGGCGGTTGCGACTACAACCCGTTCGGCCTGCAACCGGTAAGCGCGGCGTGCCTCGCGTACGCCGGCCGCACCGAGAATACGTCAGATCTGTTGACGGCGCGAAATATCGAAGGCTCGATTCAAGGGCCCATGTTCCGGATGCCGGCGGGCGAAGCAAAGTTTGCCCTCGGTGCTGATTACCGCAAGTCCGGATTCGACTACCAACCCGATTCCATGTTCATCACCGGCGATACGCTGGCCTACGGCACCAGCACGCCGGCGTCGGGCACGCAGAACACAAAGGAAGTCTTCGGCGAAGCGCTGGTGCCGCTGCTGGCGGGCAAGCCGATGGCCAAGGACCTCTCGCTCGACCTCGGCTATCGCTTTTCCAAGTATGACTCCTTCCAGGGCAAGAGCACGTGGAAGGCCGACGCGTCCTGGACACCCGTCGACGGCGTCCGGTTTCGCGGCGGCTATTCAGTGGCCTTCAGGGCCCCCAGCCTGTCCGATCTGTACAACGGCACTGCGGTCGGCATCGAGAGCTTGAACGGAGGTGATCCCTGCGACGTACTCAGCTCGTACCGCACGGGTCCCAACGCGGCGCAGGTCCAGTCCCTGTGTGCAGCACAAGCCACCGCCGCCGGATCGGCGAGCTATTCGTTCGGTGGCGCGAACGTGACGGTCCCGGTGCAGTCCGGCGGCAACACGCTGCTGCAGCCCGAGACCGCAAAATCATGGTCCTTTGGAACCGTGCTCAAACCCATGCACGACATGGACATCTCGATCGACTACTACAGCATCGCGATTTCCGGTGCGATCTCGAGCCTGTCGTCCGGCCAGATCCTCGCCAATTGCTATGGCGCGACCGCCAACCCGACTTTCTCGGCATCGAACTCGTTCTGCCAGCGGGTCTCACGTGACGCGACCACCGGCCAGATCTCGCTGTTGACCTCCGGGTTGTTCAATTACAGCGAGTTCAAGCTGTCGGGCGTGGACACGCAGTTCGACTATCGTTTCGGCCTCGAGCGGCTCGGCCTCTCGTCAAGCGCAGGTTCCCTGCAGGTCGGATCGATCATCTCCTACTTGAACAAGTACGTGGTCACGCCTTCGGACGGCACGAGCGCCACCAGCTACCAGGGGGCCATCAGCGACACCTTCGTCACTTCCGATGGCGAGAACCTCTACTCGCATCCGCGCTGGAAGGGCAACACCTACCTGACCTACGCCAAGGCGCCCTTCGCCGGTTCGCTGCGATGGCGCTACATCGGCTCGATGAAGAACCTCGACGACCCAACCCAACCCGTGGCATCGGTCAGCTATTTCGACGCCGACTTCCACTACGACCTCACCGGCGGCGTCACGCTGAGCGCCGGAGTCAATAACATCGCCAACAGGGAGCCGCCGTTCATCGGCACGCTCGAGTTGCGGACTGATGCTGCAACCTATGATGTAATCGGCCGGACGTGGTACCTCGCAGCCAAGGTGAAGCTCTGACCCTGTCGCCGCGCCGGTAGACCCGGCGACAGGCTTCCAGGCAAGGCCGAGCCGGCCCCGCCAGCCGGCGCGGCCTTGCCCCGTGAGACAAGCCGCCAATGGAGCTGCGCGCCTTGGATTCTTCTTTCGTGTGTCAACGGTCGCGCTTCCGCTACCGCGCGGCAGAAATCCTACTGCTCGCCGTTGTTGCTTTGCCGGCGGCCGCAGTGGCGGCACCGGAAGAAATCCAGGTCTACATGGATGAGATGAACGATCCGGGGAAATTCGGGCTCGACCTGCACAACAATTACGTCGTATCCGGTGACGAAGGCTCGGATTACCCGGGTGGGCAAGCATCCCTGCACACCTATCGCCTGACGCCCGAGTTCTCCTACGGTCTCGACAAGTCATTCGAACTGGGCGCCTACCTGCCGCTGTTGACGGTCACGGGCCAGAACGGTGTGCGCGCCCAGGGTGTCAAGGCGCGCATCAAATACCTTTCGCCCAGCTCGCGGGACAGGAATCGCTGGTGGGGCGTCAATCTGGAGATTGGTCGGGTCGACCACGCGCTCGACACCAACCCGTGGAACGTCGAATTGAAGGGTATCGTGGGCGGCCACATAGACAAGTGGCTGCTGGCTGCCAATTTCAACTTTGACGCCGTCGTATCGGGGCCGCAGCACGGGCCGGTCTCAGTGGACGTGGACACAAAGCTATCCTATTTGGCCACGCCAAACCTGCGATTGGGCCTCGAGAGCTACAACGGACTCGGCGCTGCCAGCCACCCCGGCCCCCTGTCCAGCCAGGACCAGTCACTGTACCTTGCTGCCGACACCCGAATCAGCCGTTGGGAGTTGAATGTCGGCATTGGTCGCGGTTACGGCGCTTCGCGTGACGGGTGGATCGTGAAAGCGATCGTCGGCGTGCCGCTTGGACAGTGAGGATTGCCCATGCCCTTCCGGGTGGAAACCACCAGTTCGCAATGCGGGCCACTGGCGACTGCTCCTGGTACGCCCCAAGCGGCTACAGTAATCCCGTCCGTTGTAGCGACCGCGGACTTGCACAGGAACCCATTCTCCGTGTCAGTGGCTTTGAAGACTGCAATTCGCGCCGTACTCATGAGTGGTGCGATCACGCTGGCCGCCTGCACCAGCGCGGCCGCACGCCGGGATGCCCCGTCCATGCCGCCTGCCTGGGCGGGTGCACATGCATCCACTACGGCCCCTCTGGACGCCACGTGGTACCGGGGCTTCGGTAGCGATGAGCTGGCCCGACTGGTGTCGGAAGGCACGTCGGCGAACCTCGACCTGGCCGCCGCCACGGCACGCGTGCGCCAGGCCTTGGCCCGCGCGGCGAGCGCCGGCGCTGCCCTGCGGCCGCAGGTGAGCTTGGGCGGCGTCGTCAACCACTATGCTGGACGGTCGGGTAACTCCTCGGCAAACGAAACCGACTGGTCCGCGCTGTTGAGCGCGAGCTATGAGTTCGACTTCTGGGGGTTGAATCGGGCCCGGGCCCGCTCGGCCTCTTCCATTGCCCAGGCAACCGTGGCTGATCGTACTGCGGTGTTGCTGACCACGCAGGGCTCGATCGCCTCGACCTACTTCGCTCTGTTGGCATTGCGCGAGCGCACTGCCGTCGCCCACGAGGATGTTGACACCGCGCGCGCGCTGCTCGCGGTCATCGAGGCTCGTCATGCGGCGGGCGCGGCCAGCCTGGGCGAGGTGGCTTCGCAGCGTGCCGTCGTCGCGAGCCTGGAAGCGGGGATGGCTGAGCTGTCGGCCCAGGAAACGACTGCCCTCGGGACACTGGCCGTGCTCACCGGCCACGATCCGGAAGGATTCTCCGTTGCCGCACGGGACCTCACCGGACTGACTGAGCCGGCCGTCGAGGCTGGATTACCCTCCGACTTGCTGCTTCGCCGCCCCGACGTGCTGGCGGCCGAGGCTCAGCTGAAGTCCGCGCATGCTGACGTCGATGCAGCCCGCGCCGCGTATCTGCCCACGCTGTCGCTCACGGCCAG